>DAHXMP010000006.1 GCA_027371665.1 Bacteroidota bacterium
CCATAATTGACAGGCCCCGGATGGAGTAATACCAGCTCGGGTTTATGGGTAAAATGTTTAAAGGTTATACCATAGTATTTTGCAAATTCATAAACAGAAGGGATCAGACCTGAATCCATTCGTTCCCTCTGCAATCTCAGAACCATAAGGACATCTGCCCAATCAACAGCTTGCTCTATAGTATCAATGATATTAACATTCCATACATTAAGTTCCCTAGGGAGAAGTGTTCCGGGACTGCAGAAAGATAATTCAGCACCAAGCGTTTTAAAAACATTATAATTTGAACGGGCAACACGGCTGTGAAGAATATCTCCGATAATACATACTTTCAGACCTTCGATTTTTTTAAATTTGCGGAACAGAGTGAATGAATCGAGAAGTGCCTGTGTAGGATGCTCATGTTTACCATCGCCGGCATTAATTACAATTCCGCTTGTGTTTTTTTGGAGAAAAACAGGAACACCTGAACAAGAATGCCTTACAATAAAAACCTGCACTTCCATGGCTTCGATAGTTCTCAAAGTATCCAGCAGGGATTCTCCTTTAGACAGACTACTCGAAGCCGACTGGAATGAAAAAACATCTGCAGAAAGCCTCTTAGCAGCAAGTTCAAAAGAAAGTTTAGTCCGTGTCGAAGGCTCGAAGAAAGCCAAACCAACAGTGATACCTTTCATATCATCAAATTTTTTTTCCTTTTTAAAATTATCGAGGAAAAATTTTGCCCGTTTAAAAATTTTGATGATATCATTGAATGATAAATCTTCTGTGTTCAAAAGATACGGATGAGATAAGGTTTCTTGTGAAAGCATAAAAAAATAATTGAAAAATAAAAAAGTAAATTATACAAATATAAAAAAAGCCGTTCAAATGAACGGCTTCTTCTTAAGAAATAGATTTCTTATTTTTTCTTTTTCGGTTTTGCTTTCGAAACAGCAGCAATGTGACGTTTTTTGGCTACCATATCTGCAAGGGCTTTTCCAGCTTTGAATTTGGGAACTTTCTTTGCAGCAATCTTAATTGTTGCACCGGTTCTCGGATTTTTACCTGTTCTTGCTGACCTCTCATAGACTGAGAAAGTACCAAAACCGATTAATGTAACACTACCGCCTCCGGCTAATTCCTTCTGAACGGCTTCCAAAGTAGCTTTAACTGCCTTTTCGGCATCGACTTTCGTCATCTTTGCAGATGATGCAACGTGGCCAATCAGTTGCGTTTTGTTTAATGCCATACTAAACTCCTTATTATAAAAGGTTTAAAGAAATAGAACAATTACAACAATTCAAAGATACGAGATTTAATCGAAGAATGCAAGCTTTTTTTTTCCACATTACACATTTTTTCAGGGGTTTTCAGAAATATTTGATAAAAGCATCCTTTAAATAAAGCTTCCAATCTATAATACAGTCAATCCCGCTCTTAAAATTAATATACTGCTCTTGCTTTCGGAAAATAACCCGAAAAGTAATGTTTTTTTATGTTACTTCTGTAGCTGTTTTTCAAGGTAGGCTGAAATAAAAGGATAGATGAGGTATCCGGCGTAAACGGCGTGCAGCACTATCAGAGCGGCAGCCCCTGAAAGAATGTCCTTAGTTAACTTGTTCCAAATCTTTGTCTTATGAATAAGAAAATTATCGAATTTCGTGCGAGATAAGGACAGGACAAGGAATAGAGATAATGATATTAAAATCCAGGGAGTTGTGTAAGCAATTACCTGAGAAGACAGTGCCAGCCACGTTCCTATAACTTTTGGCAGAACAATAATTTTTTGTTCGCCTTTCATTTTATTTGAAAAATAATAATTTAACGGAAGAAATAAAATGATTAGAGCGGGAATACCCAAAAAAATTATTTCATTTATATTTTGCACGGGAAAAAATCTTATTGTTGTTGCGAAAAATGAAGCCAGAATGCCGGAAACATAAGGTATAAAGCCAATCCCGAAGCAACTTAACAATAAAACAGTAATTTTTTTAACAACAAACATAAGGCTTAGTAAAAGATATCGCAGTGTATTATCAATTATCATTCCTGTTTATCCCGAAAAGATGACGGTTTTGAATCAGGTATTCCACAGCTGTCCACAAAGTGAGAATGGTAAGAACAAGCATCATATAATAAGTGAAGTAGGAATAAATCAGATTGTTAATTTTCACGGAGGTCATATTAGCAATTTTCAGGTCTCTAAAATACATTAAAATCAAAATATAACAAATAAAGACCATTTGTAAAAAAGTCTTCCACTTAGCAGATTTTGAGGTTTTAATTGTATGTTTATTATTAACGGCAAACACCCTGAGAAAAGTTGTTCCAAAGTCCCTGATGATGATTATTATCACCATCCATAGATGAATAATACCAAGATAAACAAATGAGAGAAATGCTGCGGCTAAAAAAATTTTATCAGCAAGGGGGTCAACAAATTTTCCCCAGTTCGTTGTACCATAGAAATTGCGTGCAAGCCATCCATCCAGATAATCACTGATAGCTCCGATAATAAACAGCCAGCAGGCATAGCGTATAAGCAGTGGTTCATTGCTAATTATAAACACATAAAACACAGGAGCAATAGCTATTCTTAATAAGCTTATTATATTAGGCAGTGAAAATTTCATTAAAATTAATTTGTTAATAACCCCAGATGAGCTAAAATAGCGAAGTAAGCCAATAATTCAAAATAAAGAATAATTTCTTTAAAAAGAATAATACTTAAATTAAAGCCTGTGCCGTATAAATTATAGATAAAAAAACATCGGCTTTAAGAGAAGCTCCACCAATTAATGCGCCGTTTACATCTTTGAGTTCCAGGATAGAACGTGCGTTATCATCGTTGACACTGCCGCCGTACAGAACGGGAACCGAATTACCGGATTTAGCGAAAATTTTCACTAATTGCCTTTTAATGAACTCGTGGGCATCCTGTATTTGAGCATGGGTAGCTGAAATCCCCGTACCAATAGCCCAAACAGGTTCATAAGCTATGACAATTCTTTCGGCAAACAAAGATTGAATGTCTCTCAAACAAGTTTTAACCTGATGTTCTAACACCTGGTAGGTTTTTTCATTTTTCCTTTCTTCAAGAGTTTCACCGATACATATAATGGGGCTCAAGTCAGACTGAAGAATAGCTTTTGCTTTCTGATTAATAATGTCATCAGTCTCATTAAAAAAAGTTCTTCTTTCCGAATGGCCTATAATAATATATTCACAGCCGAACTGCTTTATCATAGGAATTGAAATTTCTCCTGTAAATGCACCTTTCGATTCATAATGGCAATTTTGGGCACCCATAATAACTTTTTTATTATCCTTCAAGACCCTTGATAATTCATCGAGGCTTGTAAAAGGTGGACAAACAACAACACCGGTTTGCAAATCATGCTTTTCCAAACCCGAAAGAATCTGCCTGACAAGTTTAACTGATTCACCAACAGTTTTGTTCATCTTCCAATTGCCTGCAATAAGCATTTTTTTCATTTTCTTTCTCCGCTAACTCTGAATATTTTATAATTATCAAGGTTCTGGTCTGATTCGAATCCATAGCCCTGAATTATTTCCTTCGGTGAAGTTACCTTAACAAATTCTGTTGAATAAAACATCTGAGTTTTATTATTCCAATTTAAAAGCTGTGTCTCGACTTTTGTTTGCGAACTATCGGAAATAACCACTACATTTCCTCTTGCAAGCATATCTTTTGTCCTGTCATTAATCTCAGCCATGTCGGCAGTCAGATGGCTGGTTCTCTTATTAGTCCATCTCGAATAAAACTCGACATAAACACCACCATCGAGGACAGTCTGCATTCTTTTTTCATATACTCTTGCCCTTTTAGCTTTTAAACGAGCCTTAGTAAATGAGGAATCAACAAAAATCACATCATTATCCCAGCTTGTTTGGTCAGGCGCTGTTTCAAGATTAACTGTATCCCTTAAAGTTTTGGGTTCTACCTTATTTTCTTTGCATGATAACAAGCATAACAATATAAGAATAACCAATAAAATTTTAATTTTCATTTAACGGAATGATAAACATTTATAAAACTTATAAATCATAAATTATTTTTTTAAACAATCATTTATTTTCAAAATATCCGTTAAAAATTCTCCTGCCATGCTCAAAGGCAATTGTGTAGCAGAATCGCTCAAAGCCTTATCCGGTTCAGGATGAGTTTCAAAAAATATTCCGTCAATTCCAACGGCGGCAGCAGCCCTTGCAAGTGCGGGAACGAACTCCGGCTTTCCACCGCTTTCTTTCCCGCTCGACGGCTGCTGCAAAGAATGTGTAGCGTCAAATATGACAGGAAAGCCGAATTTTCTCATAATAAGAATCGAGCGGAAGTCAACTGTCAAATCATGGTAACCGAAGAATGTTCCTCTTTCCGTAAGCATGATTTTGTTATTTCCGGTAGCAAGTATTTTATCAATTACCTTTGCCATATCATCGGGAGCCATGAATTGCCCTTTTTTGACATTAATTATTTTCCCTGTCCTCGCTGCCGCCTGTAAGATTTCAGTTTGGCGGCTGAGAAATGCTGGGATTTGCAAAACGTCAACATATTGAGTTGCTTTTTCCGCTTCGCTTGCTGAATGTACATCAGTCAGAACGGATATTTTAAATTCATCACGGATTTGAGATAAATACTGTAATGCTAAGTCATCACCGATGCCCGTAAATGAACCAACGCTCGAACGATTTGCTTTTTTATATGATGATTTGAAAATAAATTCTACATTTTGTTGAGCACATATACTTTTTAATTTGGAAGCTGTCTCATCCAGAAGTTCTTTTGACTCGACAACACAAGGGCCTGCTATCACAATGAACTTTTTTTCCGACATATACTCTGCAATTTATTAAGGTGAATTTTAATTTAATTTCAATTTCATCAAAAACTAAATAATTCGCAAATTTATACAAAAAATTACTCTTTTTAATAATATACGTGAAATCGCTTTGTTGTACTGATATTGATTTTATTTTCAAATTTCAGGGAAAAAGGATTTATGAAAATTAATTAATTAATGAAACTCAATTAATTATTTGTTAATTGGATTCTGACACTTTGGAGTTTATATTTGAATAAATTGAATTTTGACGAACAAACGAAAAAGGATTAATGAGGGGAACACTGAAATATATAACAATTAGTTTAATCTCAATTTTATTTATTAGCTCAATTAATTCCATTGATGCTTATGCCCGGACAAAAAACCATCATACAAAATATCATCACTATAAAAAATATCATAGAAAAGGGCATACGGCAAGTGTTACAAAATCACTTAACCTTTTAAAAGAATATTTTCCTGAATACAATAATATGGAATACCTTGGGGAAATGAGTTTTCTCGAAGATGCAACTAATCTCGATGAAGAACAAAATACTTCGGTGTTCGACGATGCTCAATTAAGATACCAATTAATCCAAAATATAAATAAATTTCTCGGTGAACCTTACAAACGCGGCGGGCGTGGAGAAAGAGGCTTTGACTGCTCTAATTTCGTTTCAGTCGTTATCGAAGAAACTCTGGGATTCAAATTTCCGGCTTCGGCAGCCTACCAGTCAACATTTTTCAGGCCTATTAGAAGCATGGATGACCTGCAATTCGGCGATTTGTTATTTTTCAGTCATACCCATTCTAAAAAGTCAAAGAGAATAGGACATGTCGGTATTTATATTGGTAATGGTTTGTTCGCACAATCTTCATCGGCAAAAAGTGGTAGAGGTGTAAAATATTCTTTGTTGTCTGACGGATATTATTCGGAAAGATTTTGTTACGGCGGCAGGTTCACACGCTCAAACTGGGCTGACGATATCCATAAAACAAAGCTTAATGAAAAAAATACTTCTCAATTGAAAAATTAAATTTGCAGATTCACGATTTATATATTAATAAAGGGGACGATGTTCCCTTTTTTAGGTTTAGATTAATATCCCAAAATAAAGGAGAGCCATTTTTCGACTTGTTCAATGCTCATTCCTTTGCGTTTGCGATAATCAAGGACCTGGTCCCTGCTGATTTTTCCAACAGGAAAATATTTCGATTCGGGATGAGCAAAATATAATCCACAGACTGAAGCAGCGGGTAACATCATACAGTTTTCCGTCAGAGTTATTCCAGTATTTAGTTCAGCACCGAGCAGTTCAAACATTAAAAGTTTTTCAGAGTGGTCGGGTAAAGACGGATAGCCCGGAGCAGGCCTGATGCCCGAATATTTTTCCGTAAATAATTCTTCTCTATTCAGATTTTCATCTGAATTATATCCCCAGAAATCTTTTCGTACCAACTCGTGTAAATGTTCTGCAAAAGCCTCCGCCAGCCTGTCTGCAAGAACCTTTACCATAATGGAAGAATAATCATCGTTGTCATTTTTGAACTTTGCAACTAATTCATCAACGCCGATTCCGGCAGTAACGGCAAACAAACCTACATAATCACCTATACCGCTTTCTTTGGGTGCAATGTAATCGGCTAATGCAAAATTAGGAGAGTTATCGGGCTTCCTCATTTGCTGGCGTAAAGTGTGAAGCACAGTAATGATGCCTGTCCTCGATTCATCGGTATAAATTTCAATATCATCATCGGCAATTGAATTAGCAGGGAATAAACCATAAACTCCGTTAGCAGTTATTAATTTTTCCGATATTATTTTTTCGAGAAGTTGATTAGCTTCATCATAAAGTTTTTTTGCTTCTTTCCCAAATTTCGGATTTTCAAAAATAGAAGGATATTTGCCTTTCAATTCCCATGTTATAAAAAACTGTGACCAGTTGATATATTCCCTTAGTTTATTTAATAGATATTCTGAAAGCACCGTCAATCCTAACTTCTTCGGCTTTACAATTCTGATTTTATTCCAATCATATTTTGGTTTATTAAGTCTTGCCTGCTCCAATGATATTAAATTTTCTCCGGCTTTCGATTTTGAATAATTTTCCCTGAGCTCATAATATTCTTTTTTCACAGAACGCACAAAATTTTCTTTTTGATTATCATTTAGAAGGCTGCTGACAACAGGCACGCTCCTGGATGCATCAGGTACATAAACGACAGGCTTGCTGTATTTCGGCTCGATTTTAATAGCAGTATGTACGCGGGAGGTAGTGGCACCGCCTATTAATAAAGGTTTGTCGAATTTAATTCTTTCAAACTCCTCAGCGACATGTGTCATCTCGTCGAGCGAAGGAGTAATCAATCCGCTTAAGCCTACAATATCGGCATTGTTTTTCTTTGCCTCTTCTATTATTTTTTCAACCGGAACCATAACGCCGATATCGATAATCTCATAATTGTTACATGAAAGCACTACGCCGACAATATTTTTCCCGATGTCATGCACATCGCCTTTAACGGTGGCAAGAAGGATTTTTCCGGCTTTTTGATTTGTACCGGCTTTTTGATTTGCCTCCTTAATAAAAGGCACAAGATATGCTACCGCTTTCTTCATAACACGGGCACTTTTGACAACCTGCGGAAGGAACATTTTCCCTGAACCGAACAACTCCCCGACAACATTCATTCCATCCATCAATGGACCTTCGACAATGCTGAGAGGATTGTCGAATTTCAACAGGGCTTCTTCAGTGTCCTGCTCGATAAATTCGACGATACCTTTTATTAATGCATGTTTCAGGCGTTCTTCGACGGGATTTGTTCTCCACTCATCAATTTTCTTCTCAATTGTATCGGTTTCTGATGATTTTATTTTTTCAGCAAATTCGATTAATCTTTCCGTCGCATCATGCCTGCGGTTAAAAATCAAATCCTCTATTCGTTCTAATAAATCTTTCGGGATTTCCTCGTAAACTTCGAGCTGTCCTGCGTTAACGATTCCCATATCGAGTCCGGCCCTGATTGCGTGATAAAGGAAAGCGGAGTGCATCGCTTCACGAACGACATTATTGCCCCTGAAAGAGAAAGAGAGATTGCTTATTCCCCCGCTCACTTTTGCCAGAGGAAGATTTTGCTTTATCCATCGGGTTGCTTCTATAAAATTCACGGCATAATTATTATGCTCCTCGATTCCTGTTCCGATTGTCAGGACATTGGGGTCGAAAATAATGTCCTGAGGTGCATAGCCGACTTTTTCGGTCAGGATTTTGTAAGCACGGAATAAAATCTGTATCTGACGTTCATAATTTGAGGCTTGCCCATTCTCATCGAAAGCCATGACAATCACAGCGGCACCGTAGCGTTTAATTTTTTTGGCATGAACGATAAATTTCTCTTCGCCTTCCTTAAGTGAAATGGAGTTAACCACTCCTTTGCCCTGGAGGCATTTCAAGCCTGCTTCGATTACAGACCATTTCGAGGAATCGAGCATGACTGGGACTTTTGTGATTTCGGGTTCCGAAGCGATAAAGTTCAAAAATTCAGATATGGCTTTTTCCGAATCGAGCAAGGCTTCATCCATATTGACGTCAATAATTAATGCTCCGCTTTCAACCTGCTGGCGGGCGACTTCCATCGCTTTTTCGTAATCGCCTGCGAGTATTGTCCTGGCAAAGAGCTTAGAACCGGTTACGTTTGTCCTTTCCCCGACATTTATAAAATTCGATTCGGGGCGAATTACCAATGTCTCGAGGCCGCTCAGTTTCAGATAATGTTCAACTTTCGGTATTTGTCTTGGTTTATATTTTGAAACTATCTCAGAAATCTTTTTGATATGTTCCTGTGTTGTGCCGCAGCATCCGCCGACGATATTTAGAAAACCCGAATCGGCATAATCTTCGAGGACAGAAGCCATGTTTTCAGGTGTCTCGTCATATCCGCCAAATGCATTCGGCATACCTGCATTAGGATAAAGGATAATATTGCAATCG
Source organism: Bacteroidota bacterium (assembly GCA_027371665.1). Classification (GTDB taxonomy): domain Bacteria; phylum Bacteroidota; class Ignavibacteria; order Kapaibacteriales; family UBA2268; genus DAHXMP01. The sequence continues at coordinate 8,825 of DAHXMP010000006.1, forward strand.
GCAATTTCAGATAATTCAGAGATAAATTGTCTCATCTGGCTTGGTCCCAGTGAGCAATTCAAGCCGACTGCAAGAAGATTTTCTGCATGTGAGACCGATGTCCAGAATGATTCGATTGTTTGACCTGTTAATGTTCTTCCGCTCAAATCAACAATTGTTCCTGAAATAATAACCGGTAAGGGTTCGATGGATGATTTTTCAAAATACTCTGAAATGGCATAGATAGCGGCTTTACAGTTTAAAGTATCGAATACGGTTTCGATCTGAAGAATATCAACACCGCCTTCGACTAATCCCCTGACCTGCTCGAAATATGCTTTGACAAAATCATCGAAATAAAATTTCCTGTACCCGGGGCGGTTAACATCGGGAGAAAGAGAAGCCGTCTGGTTCGTAGGACCTATCGAACCTGCGACAAATCTTGGCTTTGAAGGATTTTTCCCCGTATAATTTTCAGCGATTGATTTTGCGAGTTTTGCAGCTTCATAATTTATTTCATAAACAAGGTTCTCTGTTTTGTAATCGGATTGAGAAATGGGATTTGCGTTAAATGTGCAGGTTTCAATAATGTCAGCACCTGCACCGAGATGTTTGTTATGAATTTCACTTATAATTTGAGGCTGAGTCAAAACGAGAATATCATTATTGCCTTTCAAATCATTTTTGAAGTCCCTGAAACGTTCACCCCTGAAATCATTTTCCGAAAGTTTATATTGTTGAATCATTGTACCCATAGCACCGTCGAGGACTAAGATTCTTTCTTTCAGAAGATTTTGAAAGAGCGTAAATTTATTTTTATTTTTTTCAGGCATCAATCACCAAAAGTATCAAACAAGAACAAAGCCTTCAAGTACATCAATCACTCCCTGAACCCTGCCAAAAGGAGTCGAAACCTGGACACCCTGAATCATCCCGATAAGATTACCGAGAATTTCGCGTGCAATTGCAGTTCCTTCAGCCAGGCTTGCATCCTTATTATCCTGCACTTTTTCAAGCCTCTTCATAATGCTATCAGGTACAGAGCATCCGGGTATTTCATTATTCATAAATTCTGCATTTCTCAACGAAACGAGGGGCCAGATTCCGGCAATCAAAGGAATTTTTATATGCTGAATTTTTTTTGTGAATTTTTCAAAAACATTTAAATCGAAGACAGGCTGGGTAATTATAAATTCCGCCCCGGCATCGACCTTCCAGTCGAGCCTGCGGATTTCTTCATCAATATTAATTGCACCTGGATTGACACCCACACCGATAAAAAATCCGGAAGGAGTGCCAATAGGATTGCCTGCAATGTCCAATCCATGATTCAACCTGTTCAATATATTAACAAGGCCAATGGAATCAACATCGAAAACACCTGTAGCGTCGGGATAGTTGCCGAGTTTGGGCGGGTCACCCGTTATTGCGAGAATATTTTTAATTCCTAAAGCATAGGCACCAAGTAAGTCGGATTGCATACCGATTACGTTCCTGTCCCTGCAAACATAATGCAGAACCGTCTCGATACCGACATCCCTCTGTAATTGCACCGCGAGAGATAAAGCAGACATTCTTGCACTCGCTCTCGGTCCATCGGGAATGTTTATAACATCAATCCCATAATAATTCATGTCACGGGCTTTTTCTATTTCTTTTACAGCGGAAACACCGTGCGGAGAAACGATTTCGACAAACTTAACGAAGTGTTTTTCTTTTAATCGTCGGGCAAGACGTGATTTCCTTTCCATCGGAATCGTCTCAATTTCAGGAAATTCATTTGACTTTATAATTTCAATTTTCGACCTGTTAACCTGCGGCTTAATCGAATTAAGAGTGTTCCTCATTCTCTTGATATGCTCGGGATTTGTGCCACAGCAACCACCGATAACATTAGCTCCCGTCTGAATATAATGCTTAGCATATTCGCCGAGATATTCGGGCGATGTCAGGTAAATATTTCTCCCGTCAATATTTTTTGGCTTGCCTGCATTGGGCATAACCGATATAGGAAGTTTCGTCAGTTTTCTTACTCTCTCGAGCCAGCTAAGCATCACCTGCGGGCCAACTGTACAATTGACCCCGATAACATCGGCACCGAGTGACTCAAGTTCTTTTATGGTTATTTCCGGGGAAGCCCCTGTAAGAGATGAACAATCTTCATCAATTGTTACCTGTGCAATAACGGGTAAATCAGAAAGCTCACGAACTGCCATTATTCCCTGCTTCAACTCTTCGGGATAGATGAATGTTTCGAGAATAAATAAATCAACTCCGCCGTCGAGTAAAGGCTGAACTTGCTCCTTAAAAAATTCACGTGCTTCCTCACGGCTTATGGGGCCTAATGGTTCAATCCTTATGCCGAGGGGTCCTATTGCACCCGCAACAAACAGAGCATCTCGGGCTACTTCACGTGCAATTTTAGCTCCCTGATAATTGATGTCATAAATTTTATCGAGAAGCATAAAAGGTTTCAGCTTGAACCTGTTCCCGCCGAATGTATTTGTTTCGAGAACATCAGCACCTGCTTTTTTATACTCTTCATGCACCTGCTTCACGAGGGATGGATTTGTCAGATTCAGCTCCTCGAAGCACTTATTGATAAAGACACCCTTGTTGTAAAGCTCGGTGCCCATTCCCCCGTCAAAGAGGATGACACCATCGTTCAGTCTATTCAGAAAATTTGTTTTTGTCATTAAATCAGTATAAAAATCATCGCAATAAATATAATTTCCCAGCTAATGAATAATTCCCCTGCCTGACATTCATTATATACTCACCTGAAGCAACTTTACTGCCAAAATTATCCTTACCGTCCCATACAATTTTAAACAGCTTTCCATTTCTACTAAAATCTTGAACAGTTTTTACCAAATCACCCTTAATATCATAAATATCAATAAATAATTTTTCAGCCGTAGAAGAACTAATAATTATTTCAATCGAATTACTAAAAGGATTGGGACTGATTTCAACTAATTTTATTGGAGAAGAAACTGATTCATTATCTTCAGGGACACCTGTAAATTCCGATTCATAAGCACCGATATCCGGACCATTACCTTTAAAATCATAATTAATGCCTAAAATCAAAACTCCGGCGTCAATCGCGGGAGATGATGAATTAAATTCAAGATTTTCAATATATGAATTCGAGGGGTATCCGCTGATTAAGGATGTATCAAGCTTAGGGTCTCCCCATATACCATGAGGTTCCTGGCCGGTAGCTGTTTGGAATGAGTTCAGGTCTTCGTATCCCGTATTATTCAATGTATCCGAATTAATGCTCACCCATTTGAAAACATTCGGTGTGGCACAGGGAGACTCTCTCGTACTGTACATGAGATTAAAATCGAATGTATCCTTGAGATGATAACCACCGCTATACATATCACCATTATAAACTCTCCCTCGGGCAAAAAAGATATTATTTTTGTAAACGAAATTCTGTTGTTGTGCAGGTTCTCCCCTATATAAACAGTACTCGTTTTCACAGTGAGGCGGATTAGTACGCAGTTTCTCAGCAACAGTATTATGATAAAAAAGCACACCCCTGGTGATTCCGGGCTCGTCAACATTTTGTTTCAGGCTTCCCTGGTGAAAGCCACAAATATAATTTCTAATTATAAAAATCGGACCGGCGTAAATTGGTGCAACACTGATCGCATTTTCACATTTGCCGAGCCTGTTACTGAAAACCCTTCCGTTAACCATGTGGCCATCCAATTCAATATCGTCATCTTTGCAATCATAAAATACATTATCATACAAATCAAGTTCACGGTCAACCCAAGTATTCAGCAAATCCATATCATCGGGGCCAATCACAGGGTCTCCTCCTTCATCTGCACACGGATGAATGCCATCAACGACACCGTAGATTTTATTATTACGAACTGTTATGAAGGGTCCCGGATTATACCTGCAGTCAATTCCGAAATAACATTGCCCCGGTACATTTGTATTGCTTTCTCCAGGCCCCTGGTTCTCATCAACCACATCATGCACATCATCACCGATTACGTTATTTAGGATTAAAAAATTTCCAGTAAACGGAGGAGTTGCCTCTTCTCCATGTTGAATAGAAATATTTGCCGTATAGTCACCGGGCTGATTATCATGCACATAACAATTACTAATAACCATATTATGGCAGCCTCTGAAATATATCCCGCTCCCCAATTCATTATGAACTTCAAGATTGTTTATTATAAAATAACTCCCGCCTTCAATACAAATACCTGCATCGCTGTTACCGAGGATAATAGGTTTGTTGGCTCCCTGGGAAGTGAATACAATTGGATTACCAGAAGTCCCCGAAACCAGGTAAATATGGATTCCATCGGGATAAGTCCCATCAGTTAATCTTATTTCATCTCCGGGCTGAAGATTAGATATAGCATCATCCAATTCGGTTTGACCTGAAACATTGACAACTCTTAAAGGAGCAGGAATTGAAAATTCTGCTTTTGTTCGTACATTTGTTTCATACGGATTTGCACCTGTAACTCCATCAGGGTCATAAAGAGTTACCCTGATATCATAAGAAGTATTAAGAGAAAGCTTAAAAATGCTTGATGCCATGTGATTTCCATCAAAGCGAACGAAGTCATGCCCGCGTTTGAATGTTGCATCACCTGCACTTTTATATTCGAGAACAGCCGATTCATTAAAGTTCATACTATCAACTTTGATAATAACTCCGACCGTTTCAAAATTTCCGTAAGTTTTAAATTCGGAGATAGAAGAAGCGTGAACTAAAATTGAAGATATAAATGCAAAAATGAAAGAAAAACAAAAAAAAGCTTTTTTAAAGAATGTTGAACACCAAATCATAACACCTCCATAATTTGTTATACAATTATTATCGGAA
>DAHXMP010000016.1 GCA_027371665.1 Bacteroidota bacterium
AGATATTATGTGTGGAATAGCCGGAATTTTCGAGTATGCGGTCACCGACAGCAAGATACAAGATAAGCTGTTAAAATCAATGAGCGATATAATTGTGCACCGCGTTCGGATACCGAGACAATACTTAACGGATACAATGAATATGGAGAAAAGATTCTCGACAAGATGATAGGGATGTGGGGAATTGCGATTTGGGATGAGGAGAAAAAAGAATTGTTTTGTGTAAGAGACAGAATCGGTATAAAACCCTTTTATTATACGATTCAGAACGGAAGTTTCATTTTCGGTTCGGAAATCAAATCGCTTCTTCTGCATCCCGATGTAAAAGCTGAAATAAATATAAGGGAACTCCCAAATTATCTTAATTACGGAATATCAGGCAGAGAAACACTTTTTAAAAATATTTATAAGCTCCCTCCCGGGCACTTCTTAAAAATCAATTTGAAAGGTGAGCTTACCATTAAGAAATATTGGAGCCCGCTAAAACCTGATTCTTCAAATACAGAATTAACACCTGGTGAAATCCAGAAAGAAGTCCTGAGACTCCTAAGACAGTCAATTAAAGACAGAATGATGAGCGATGTGCCTTTTGGCGTTTTTCTGAGCGGTGGCATTGATTCGAGCCTTAATGTAGCCTTGATGGCTGAATTGATGAACCGGCCTGTTGATACTTTCACAGTAGGATTCAAAGAACTTGAAAAATACAACGAACTCGAATATGCAAGAACGATTGCGAAACTTTACAAAACAAATCATCATGAAATCATGATTGACAGCAAAGACGTATTTCCCGTTCTCGAAGACCTGGTGTGGCATGAAGACGAGCCAAACGCCGACCCGGTTTGTATGCCTTTATATTTCCTGAGTAAGCTCACGAGGGATTCCGGAACAACCGTCATACAGGTTGGCGAAGGAAGCGACGAACAGTTCATTGGCTACAAGTGGATGCTGAGGGATTATAAATTTTATAATTCTTACTGGAAGTATTTCACGGCACTCCCGTCTTTTCTTAGGAAAACAGCTTATTTCGGCACAAAACCTTTTTTCAAAATGTCAAATCAACTATTGGCACTTGAATACCTCAGGAGAGCTACGTACGGTGAACAATTGTACTGGAGCGGTGTTCCGATATTTTCACCTTCGCACCAGGAATTTCTACTATCTGAAAAAAATAATTATCTTAAAGAGATCCCGGCGATATATGCTGATATGTACCATAGAGAAGCCGGATTAATTAATGACAAATCGAGTTACCTTCAGAAAATGACATACACTGAATTACAGCAAAGGCTTCCGGAGCTTCTATTGATGAGAGTAGATAAAATTGGAATGGCTCACAGCATTGAAGCACGTGTACCATTCCTCGACCATAGGTTTGTTGAATTTGTCCTGTCAATTCCCGATAAATATAAAGTACCAGATAAAAGAACTTCAAAACATATCCTGAAAAAAGCTGTTGAGTCAATACTTCCTCATGATATTATTTACAGGCAAAAACAGGGATTCTGGGCTCCTGTAAACGAATGGCTGAGGCATGAATGGAAAGATTACGCTTATTCGGTAATCTTTGAGTCACGACTTATGAAAGAAGAAATATTTAACAAAAATTATATTAATAAAATTTTCAAACTGCATGAATCCGGAAAGCAAAATCTCGGCTTAGAACTCTTCTCATTACTTACACTGAATCTATGGTATAAAACATTTATAGGATAAATTTTCAATTTGTCATCAAAGTGTTGGCAAATATACTATGGTAAATATTAGAACTGATGATGATATGAAATTACAAAATATCAGAGAAAAAAAAATCTTGATATTTTATTGTTAATATTATTAAATACCTTGCTGAGATGAATTTTCTTGATTATTTTTGAAGTCTGTAATTTGACAAAAATTCAGGAAATCAAATATATAAAATATACAATTTTTGTCTGGATTATCATTAAACTATATTTATTACAAATTTAATAATTAAGGAGTATGTTATGTTCGGTAAAATGAAAGGTTATCTGACCGAGGAGCTTCAAAAACTTCATGACCAGAAATTATACAAACATGAAAGAATTATAGAAAGCCCCCAGGGAGCAGAAATCGTAGTAAAGGGCAAAAAAGTCCTCAACTTTTGTGCAAACAACTATCTCGGCTTATCATCCCACAATGATTTGATTAAAGCGGCACATAATGAAATAGACCACAGGGGATACGGTTTATCATCCGTGAGATTCATCTGCGGTACACAGGATATTCATAAAGTACTCGAGAAAAAAGTTTCTGAATTTCTCGGCACAGAAGACACAATACTTTTCTCTTCTTGTTTCGATGCCAACGGTGCAGTTTTTGAACCGATACTTACCGAACAGGATGCAATAATAACCGATGCTTTGAACCATGCATCAATCATTGATGGTATCAGGCTTCGATAAGGCATTTTTCGAGTCCTTTAAGCTCTTTGCCTGTTGATGGGTCTAATCCTGTTTCATTGCTCATGTTGCCAT
>DAHXMP010000049.1 GCA_027371665.1 Bacteroidota bacterium
GGCATAATCCCCCAGGTATGCCACCACATATGGTTTTTTCGTCTTGTAATAGTTAAAAATATATTTCACAGGAAATAAGACGTCTTCCTGAAGTTATAAAAAAATATACAGGAAAGAGTATTTTGTTAGGAAGGCTGATTAATAAATTTACATTACATTTGTTAAAAAGTTATAGCAGAAATGACAAAGGTTCAGCAGAGCTTTTATGTTATGGTTATCATGTTTTAGCAGAGAAAATAAAATAGAAAATGATAATAACCCGAATAATCGGAGGAATCGGAAACCAGATGTTTCAATATGCGGCAGGTAAAGCTCTTGCGGAACATCATCATGTTGAATTAAAGCTTGACACAGGTGATTTACGATTTTATTCCAATAGAACTTTTGAATTGAATCATTTTAATATTAGTGCAGAGGTGGCTTCCAATATTGAATTAGAAAAGTATTTTGGAAGAAACCGCATTAAATATTTAATGATTTTGAAAGAAAGTTTATGGAGAAGAATACATCTCAGAAGAAAAAAAGTATATTTTGAAAGACATTTTCATTTTGACGAGAACTTTTTAAAATTAGGAGATGATGTTTGTATTAATGGATACTGGCAAAGTGAGAGGTATTTTAAAAATATCGAGTTATTAATAAGAAAAGAATTTTTATTTAAAGACTCACCCATGGAAACCAATCAAAAATTAATTGAAAAGATTCAATCGTGCTCATCGGTGAGTATTCACATCAGGCGGGGAGATTATGTAACAGATAAAATCACCAGAATTACCCACGGAATACTCGATGAAAGATATTATTCAGAAGGTGTGAAGTTAATTGCATCCAAAATTAAGGAGCCTGTTTTTTTTGTTTTTTCAGATGAGCCTGGTTGGGCAAGAGAAAACCTAAAAATAAAATATCCGACGGTATATGTTGATAACAATAGTGCTGAAAATGCTTTCGAGGATATGCGCCTTTTAAGTTTATGCAAGCACCATATAATTGCGAACAGCTCGTTTTCATGGTGGGGTGCATGGCTTTCTGAAAATAAGGATAAAATAATTATAGCACCGATAAAATGGTTTAATAAGTTTAAAGCAGATACGAAAGATTTATATCCCGAATCGTGGATTCAATTATAATTTAAAATTAATTTGGAATAAAAATGAAAATATTAATAACAGGAGGAGCGGGTTTTATAGCTTCGCATGTTGCAGATGCATACATTGAAGAAGGGCATGATGTTTTTATCGTTGATAATTTTTCGACAGGAAGAAAAGAAAATGTTAATCCAAAAGCCACTTTAATCGAAATGGACATCAATGATAATAAAATACCTGATTTGTTAAAAACCGAAAGGTTCGATATATTAAATCATCATGCCGCCCAGATGGATGTGCGGTTCTCGGTTGAAAATCCGCGATTCGATGCAACGACAAATATCCTTGGCAGTTTGAATTTGTATGAGTCAGCAAAAAAGTATGGAGTGAAAAAAATTATTTTTGCTTCTACAGGCGGAGCTGTCTATGGAGAGCAGGATTATTTTCCGGCAGACGAAAACCACCCGACAAGACCATGTTCACCTTATGGTATTGCAAAACTCGCGAATGAAAAATATCTTCACTATTATAAAGAAGTTTATGGAATGAACTATACCGTTTTGCGTTATGCGAATGTTTATGGGCCCCGGCAAAATCCTCACGGTGAGGCTGGAGTTGTCGCAATTTTCATAGATAAAATGCTTTCAGGAGGACAGCCTGTAATCAATGGTGATGGTAAAAACACACGTGATTATGTTTTTGTTTCTGATGTTGTCAATGCGAATCTTCTCGCTCTAAGAAACGATGTGTCCGGAATTTTCAACATTGCAACAGGCATTGAACACGATGTAAATTATGTTTTTAAAAAATTAAAGGAACTTACCGGTTCAAATTGCAATGAAGTTCACGGAGAGTTAAAAGCCGGTGAGCAGAGGAGAAGCGTTTGTACCTACAATAAATTCAAGAATGAACATGGCTGGCAGCCTGAGACTGACTTCGATGAAGGAATGAGAAGGACAGTTGAATATTTCAAAAAACTCACAAGTAAAAAATAAATGACATTTCAATGGATTGATTTAATCGTTGTAGCAGGATACTTTGCAATAATATTTTTCATCGGGTTTGTAATTTCGAGCCGTAAGAAAAGAGGTGCTAGTTCCGCGAGCGAAGAATATATACTTGCAGGGAGAGGAGTAACTTTGCCTTTTTTTGTTGCTACACTTGTCGCTACCTGGTACGGAAATATTTTCGGTATCGGAGAATTTGTTTATTCCGGGGGTATTGTTGCATGGATTTGTTTCGGTTTTCCCTATTATATTTCTGCATTTCTTTTTGCTTTTCTTCTGGCAAAAAAAATCAGGGAATCGGATGTCAAGACCATTCCTGAACAAATCACATTGCGATATGGTGAAAAAGCCGGATATATTTCCTCCCTGATTGTTTTGCTTATTACCGTACCCGCGGCATATATTCTAATGCTTGGTGTAATTGTCCAGCTATTTACAGGCTGGGCTTTATGGATTTGTGTAGTGTTCGGGGCAATCGTATCTTTAATATATTTATATTCAGGTGGCTTCAGGGCGGATGTATTGACAAATACTGCACAGTTTGTAATCATGTATATAGGCTTCGGTGCGCTTCTTGTTTTTTCAATATTAAAATTCGGTACACCGTCAATGTTAGCTGACAAGCTGCCGGCAAAACATTTAACTTTATTTGGGGGATATTCATGGCAGGTGATTGCAACGTGGTTTATTATATCGCTTCAAACGTTCGTTGACCCGAGTTTTCATCAAAGATGTGCGGCGGCGAAAACTCCCAGGACAGCTAAGAACGGCATACTCGTTTCTATTGCATTTTGGGTATTGTTTGATATGTTAACTTTAATAACCGGGCTTTATTCGAGAGCCGAATTTAGCTCAATCAGCCCGATGGATGCCTACACAGTGCTGGGAGAAAATGTTCTGCCGGTTTTTTGGAAAGGAATTTTTGTCGTTTCTCTTATGGCAACGGTCATGTCAACTCTTGACAGCTATGCATTCATAAGTGCCATAACAATAGGCAACGATATATTAAGCAAGCTGAGATTAAAAATTTTTACTGGGGAAGATGCGACAAAAGCCCTTACAAGAATCGGTTTGGTCGTTACGGCAATAATATGTGTCATACTTGCTCTATCACTTCCATCGGCATTGCAATTGATTTATAAGACTTCATCCATAGCTATTCCCGGGTTGCTGATTCCACTTACATTGAGTTTTTTTAAAAAATATTATCTGACAAAAAAAGGAGCGATTATAATAATGCTGGTGTCGTCAGGATTATCTTTAATCTGGACGACAGGAAGATTTTTAACTGATAATTCGATGATTATCGGTAAATTGTTTTGGGAAGTCGAGCCTATGCTTGCAGGTATTTCAATATCATTCGTGCTGGCAGTTTTACTTGTTAGAAAGGCAACTGAAAATGGGTAGAAATAAAATTTTAAATATATCAAATTCTCTGAGCTTTATCAGGCTGCTCCTAACTTTGCCTGTCTGCTGGCTGATTATGAATAATCAAAACATTGCGGCTTTGATTGTTGCATTGGCAGCAATTTTTACTGACCTGCTCGACGGTTATTTTGCAAGAAAAAGAAAAGAGATTACCGAATTTGGGAAGGTAATTGACCCGGTTGCCGACAAAGTGATTATCGGGTCAGTTGCAATCGTAATGATACTAAAAAATATGGTACCTGCATGGTTTGTGGCTGCCGTACTATCGAGAGACATACTAATTTTGCTTGGAGGGCTTTACGTCTCAAGGAAACTGGGCTATGTTATTTATTCTGATATTGTAGGAAAAATTTCGGTAATAATTCTTGCATTTGTAATGATTGGACTTGTTTTCAGAATCGGTATTATCAGGGATTACGGAATTTATTTAGCTCTGGCGGCTTTAGTTGTTTCATTAATAAATTACATTATTAGGATGATTATGCTGATAATGAATAAGGATTAGCGGAAATTTCATTATTTTGTAAATTATGTTTATGACTTTAACCATGAATAAAGGATTCAAATACTATATCGAGGATGAGAAAATCAGAGAGTATATGAAAGTTCCGATTGAGAGAAAATTTCAATGGCTGGAAGAAATGCTCCAATTCAATGAACTGGTAATGGATGAGAAAACCAAATAAATCAGAGAGAAATTCAGAAAAGCTGAAATATAATAATTGATTCTATTATTGACTTAATAAATTAAAGTATAGGAGAAGGGCATGAAAACAAAAAGTTTTTTTCTCGTACAATCGTTAATTTATTTTCTCTTTTACAATTTGGCTTTGCAGGCTCAGGGAACTATTCCATGCAGCTTTTTCCCTTCGGACAATATCTGGAATACTCCGGTTGACGAGCTTCCCGCAGATGCAAATTCAAATGCTTATGTTCAGACTATTGGTGCAACAAAGAACCTGCATCCCGATTTTGGTGCCGGAATATGGAATAATGCACCGATTGGCATTCCTTATGTTCTTGTGTCAGGGAACCAAGCAAAAGTGAACATAACTTTTGATTATTCAGATGAATCCGACCCCGGTCCCTATCCAATACCACCGAATCCTCCAATTGAGGGAGGAGACAGCAGTTCGGGGGACAGACATGTTTTAATCGTTGATACGAGTAATAGTATTCTTTATGAAATTTATGCTGCATACCCGAACGGCGACGGAACATGGAGAGGCGGTTCCGGGGCTGTATTTGACCTTAAATCGAACAAGCTGAGGCCCGATACATGGACTTCGGCAGATGCCGCCGGCTTGCCTATTCTGCCTGGGCTGGTAAGGTATGATGAAGTTGCAAAGGGAGAAATTAACCATGCAATTAGATTTACCTGCCCGCAGACGAGAAGAGCTTATGTTTGGCCTGCCAAACATTATGCTTCCAGCCTGACGGATATGAAATATCCTCCTATGGGACAAAGATTCAGGCTTAAGAAAAGCGTGGATATTTCCGGTTACCCGGCAGACGACCAGGTTATTCTTAGGGCGATGAAAAAATACGGAATCATACTTGCCGATAACGGCTCTGCCTGGTTCGTATCGGGTGTTCCCGATTCTCACTGGAATGATGACAGCCTTGCCATATTGAAAAATATTAAAGGTTCTGACTTCGAGGCGGTTGATTGTTCTTCTTTGATGCTCGACACAAACTCCGGGCAGGCTAAGCAGAATACGAATTTAGTTGAAAATGAAAACCGGAGCGGTTTTGATGTAACATGTTATCCGAATCCTTTTCATACGGAATTGAATATTAATATAAACGGCATACAGGGAACAAATACAAAAATTGAGATTGTTAATTTGATGGGGGAAACGATAAAGATAATAAATGGTAAACCGGTCTTGTCAGGAACCGTTACCTGGGATGGAAAAGATGAGAATGGAAATTTGCTTACTGGAGGAGTATACTTTTTAAGATTTAAAGATATTGAAAAAATAATTCATAAAAAAATAATTCATTATTAATAAAAAGAGAAACACTCATAAGACTAGTCTCGAATTCCGAGGTAATGAAGAAATTTCAGAAATACGAGGATGAGGTGGATATTTACTGAATTATTTAAAAAGAGCAATTATTTTTTTAGGATAATAAATCAAGAAATCAATCTCGCAAGAATAAATGCCACTGATGCGGCTAATCCTCCTATTAATACAGTTTGCAATGCACTTTTGATTTTTGATGTTCCCGTAAAATGCCCTTTTACAAAGCCAAAAACCGCAAGGGCAATTACTGTAATAATTACAGATAATGCCAGTGCAAGTTTAACTGAACCGGCGAAAATATATGGTCCAAGAGGTATGAATCCGCCGACAATGTATGCGCCGGCTATTGTGATAGCACTTATTAAGGCTCTTTTCGGATTAGGTTCCTCGAGGCCGAGTTCAAATCTCATCATGAAATCAACCCATTCTTTCGGCTTTTTCCTTATAGCTTCAACAACAGGTTTGCTTTCATCTTCATTCATCCCGTAGTTTTGTAAAATGTCGGATACTTCCTGAGCCTCGATATCGGGAATATCCCTTACTTCCGTTTCTTCTCTCAATTTTTCGCTGAAATAATGCTCGGAATCGCTTCTCGCGGCGAGGTAACCGCCTAAGCCCATCGCAATTGAACCTGCTGCAATTTCAGCCAAGCCTGCAGTTACAATAATATTAGTTGCCTGTATGGCACCCGTTAAACCGGCAGCCAATGCAAAGGGGACGGTCAATCCGTCGGACATTCCGATTACAATATCTCGTACTGTTTCGGAACCCGTAAAATGCTTTTCAATATGTAAATCCTGAGACATAATTTATTTCAATCAGAATATTTAATTCTATTTTCCGTTTGAGAGTCTATACATTACGCTGTGTTTCCTGCCGTAGAAGAAATAGACTGCCATTCCCAGGGCAAGCCAGAAAAGGAGCCTTTCCCAATTATGAGCTCCGAGAGAAAGCATCATTCCGAGATTGAAGATAATTCCTAAGGGTGCAACGACGTTTATGAAAGGAGTCCTGAAGGGCCTTTCACGGTTTGGCTCGCGGTAACGCATAATCCATACCGATGCACAAACCATTACGAATGCAAGTAAAGTTCCTATGTTAACAAGTTCGGCGATAATATGAATAGGCGTCATAGCTGCAACGATTGAAACGACTGTTCCTGTCAGAAGATTAGCTTTATAAGGTGTTCTGAATTTTGTGTGAAGCCTGCCGAAGAAATTTTTAGGCAATAAGCCATCCTTCGACATGGCAAAGAAAACGCGGGATTGACCGAGAAGCATCACAATCAATACAGATGTTATTCCTGCTATTGCAGCGACAGATATAATGAAAACGGCATAATTCAATCCTACGGTGCTGAATGCTGCAGCTATCGGAGCATTTAAGTCAATCTGCTTGTAATTAACCATTCCGGTTAATACGAGAGATACGAGAATATAAAGCAAAGTACATATTATTAGCGAAGTGATAATACCAAAAGGGATATCCTTTTTCGGATTAATTGATTCTCCCGCATGAGTGGAGACAGTGTCGAAACCTATATATGCGAAGAAAATGTATGCGGCACCTGAAATAATTCCGAGAATACCGTAAGCCATATGAGTATCGCCGAGAGGACCCTGTATCGCAGCTCTTGCAGGAATGAAGGGTGTCCAGTTTTGAATGTTTATATGCCTGGAGCCAATAATAATTATGAAGATAACAATTGTTACTTTGATAACAACCATCAGAACATTCGTGCTGGCTGCCTCTTTGATACCTTTAATAAGTATCATCGTAACAAACCAGACGATTAAGAATGCCGGCAGGTTAATTGCAAAAGGAATGCCGGCAATATGCGGCATAGCTATTTGGGTAAAGTGGCTGTGCAAATCAGCCCACACTGTATGATTTGTAGTAGAATCCAACAGAGCCTGTTTAGCAGTAAAAACATCATGCATAAGCCAAAACGGAAGCTTGACGTCGAAAAGATTTAAAAATTTTCCCATATAACCCGACCAACCGACAGCTACGGCACCCGATGCCATTGCATACTCAAGAATGAGGTCCCAGCCTATAATCCATGCAAAAAATTCACCCATCGTTGCATAAGAGTAGGCGTAAGCCGAACCTTCAACGGGAAGGAATGAAGCAAACTCTGCATAGCATAAAGCTGCAAAAGCACATCCCGTTCCGGCGAATACAAATGACAATGCAAGAGCCGGCCCTGCATATTCCCTCGAACCGATACCCGTCATTACGAAGATTCCTGCTCCTATAATTGCACCAATGCCGAGGCTTGTCAGGGACCACTTGCCGAGAACTCTTCTCAAACCGCTTGTTTTCATCTCCTCGTGGAATATCTCTACGGGCTTTCGCCTGAATATCTGATTTTTAAATTTTAAGATAGGATATATTAATATTAAAAGAATAATAATGGCAATGGTTAATACAGGGCTTGAAATCATAGTTTACCTGATAATTTTTTAAAACTTTATGAACTTATATATAAAAAAAAAGAAGCTCCAAATTCTCCACTATTTAAAACCGGAGCAACTTTCATAAATGACAATTTAGAAAAAATTTTAAAAAAATAAAAAAAAGCATCCTTCGGAAAAAAAAGAAATAAAAATAAGAATTTCAAAATAACTTGAATGAGAACCTGAATTACAATGTTTGAAAAAAAAATTTTGATATGACTAAACATGGCTGTAAATCATATATATTCCTAATTAAGATTTGTTATTTATTGTCATTTTTTGTAAGTTTTGTTTCATTAAAAATGATCAAAAAATAAGATTTAAATATTAAGTTGTGGAATTGATTGATGTATAGCCCTGATTTGAAAAATAAGCGTTACGTTTCCTTAATAAATATCCCAAATTACAAAAGCCACCGATTTAACATACGATTCTATAAATATAATTAATAGATTATTCACAAAAGATTAAAGAACTATGATACTAATTAACTACCTAAAATCAACCATCCTGAGCAAGTTTGTGATGGCTGTAACAGGTATTATTCTGGTTCTGTTTATCATAGGCCATTGTATAGGAAATATGCAATTGTTTATCGGGAGGGAGTCATTTAACAGTTATGCATACTTCCTCCAGGAAAGAATTGGCGAACTATTGTGGATTATGAGGATTGGATTGATTTTGTCACTCATATTTCATGTAGTAACCTCGATAAGGCTTAAATTTCTGAATTTAGGTGCTAAGCCAAAAAAGTACGAGGTGAAAAATTATGTTAAAGCCAAACTTACATCGCGGACAATGATATGGACCGGAATAATGATTTTTGCATTTGTAACATACCATATTCTGCAATTCACGACAGGTACAATATACCCGGGTGATTACAACAGGACTGATTATTATACTACAAATGCCATGTCTGTAAAAAAGCTCGGCTCCGATGAATGCTGCACTAAAAGTAGGGAAGCAACGGCAAAGGATGCCATTATTAATTATAGGGGCAATCAGTACGAGACTGCGGGAAATCACCCGATAATTTCGGAAAGGCATGATGCTTACGGAATGGTGATTCACGGCTTCAGAAGGCCCATTGTTGCCATACTGTATATTATTGGGATGATTTTACTCGGATTTCATCTTAATCATGCCATCCAAAGTGCGTTCCAGACATTGGGATATAATAATCCAAAGTATTTTAACAAGATTGTTGTCGGGAGCACTGTTCTGTCAACTTTAATTGTTTTATGTTTCATTTCGTTACCGATTACAATCATATTTGGATTGGTGGGAGGAGGAGTATGACTTTAGATTCAAAAATACCATCGGGACCAATCCAGGATAAATGGGATAAGCATAAATTTGAAATGAAGCTTATTAACCCGGCAAACAAAAGAAAATATAAGGTGATTGTTGTCGGGACAGGTCTTGCAGGGGCTTCAGCAGCCGCATCGCTTGCTGAACTTGGCTACGTTGTCGAAGCATTTACTTATAATGACAGCCCGAGAAGGGCACACAGCATTGCCGCACAGGGCGGAATAAATGCCGCAAAGAATTATCCTAATGACGGGGACAGTATCTGGCGTTTATTCTATGACACAGTTAAAGGCGGCGATTTCCGTTCCCGTGAAGCCAACGTTTACAGGCTTGCACAGGTAAGCAATAATATCATTGACCAGTGCGTTGCACAGGGAGTGCCTTTTGCAAGAGAATACGGCGGGTTGCTTGATAACAGGTCTTTCGGAGGTGCCCAGGTTTCCCGTACCTTTTATGCAAGAGGGCAGACGGGGCAGCAGCTATTGCTAGGTGCATATTCGGCATTAAGCAGGGCAATCGGCAAAAAGCAGGTTACAATGCATATACGTAAGGAATTGAAAGATTTAGTGATAATTGACGGCAGGGTCCGTGGTATTGTAACCAGGGATTTAGTCAGTGGAAAGATTGAATCGTATTGGGCTGATGCCGTTATACTCGCTACCGGAGGTTACGGAAATGTGTTTTTCCTTTCGACGAATGCCCAGGCATGCAATGTTACAGCAACTTACAGGGCATACAAAAAAGGAGCATTTTTCGCTAATCCGTGTTATACACAAATTCATCCGACTTGCATACCCGTAAGCGGTGAACATCAATCCAAATTAACTTTAATGTCAGAATCACTTAGGAATGACGGAAGAATTTGGGTGCCCAAAAACCAAGGCGATAAGAGAAAACCGAATGATATTCCCGAAAATGAAAGAGACTATTATCTTGAAAGAAAATACCCAAGCTTCGGAAATTTATCGCCGAGAGATATTTCTTCGCGTTCTGCGAAAGAAGTATGCGATGAGGGAAGAGGAGTAGGTTCTACAGGTTATGGAGTTTACCTTGATTTTGCAGATGCCATAAATCGCCTGGGCAAACACGTTATAGAGGAAAGGTATGGAAACCTTTTCGAAATGTACGAGAGAATAACGGGTGAAGACCCTTATATGACACCCATGAGGATATATCCTGCTTCCCATTATACGATGGGCGGTTTATGGGTTGATTATAACCTGATGAGTACGATTCCGGGTTTGCATGTTCTCGGCGAGGCAAACTTTTCCGACCATGGTGCAAACCGTCTCGGAGCAAGTGCATTAATGCAGGGTTTAGCTGACGGTTACTTTGTTATTCCTTATACTATTGGGAACTATTTCGGAAGTAATAAATTCGATAAAATTACTATCGAACATGAGGAATTTAAAAAAGCGGAAGCAGAGGTTGCAGAGAAAACGAATACCCTGCTTTCCATTAATGGTAAAAAGACTCCTACTATGTTTCACAGGGAGCTTGGAAAAATAATGTGGGAATATTGTGGTATGGCAAGGAATGAAGCAGGCCTGAAAAAAGCACTGGAACTTGTTCCGGCACTTCGCGAAGAATTCTGGCAAAACCTAACTGTTACGGGAGAGGGAAATGATTTGAATGTTTCTCTTGAAAAAGCAGGCAGGGTAGCCGATTTCCTGGAATTTGCCGAAGTTATGCTGTGGGATGCACTCGAAAGAAACGAATCATGCGGGGCGCATTTCCGAGAGGAACACCAATATCCCGACGGCGAAGCAAAACGCGATGACGAACATTTTACGCACGTTGCGGCGTGGGAGTTTCAGGGTGTCGGCAAAAAGCCGATAAGAAACATAGAACCGCTTGAATTTGAGAATGTAAAATTAGCTGTGAGGAGCTATAAATAATGAAACTAACATTATATATATGGAGACAAAAAAACGCTGCCGATAAAGGGCATATGGAAAAATACCAGCTTAATGATGTAATGGAAGATATGTCATTTCTGGAAATGCTCGATGTCCTGAACGAAGACCTGATTTTGAAGGGCAAAGAGCCAGTTGCTTTTGACCATGACTGCCGCGAAGGTATTTGCGGAGCTTGTTCTTTAACTATTAACGGCGTGCCTCATGGTCCTGAAAAGGCAACGACGACATGCCAATTACATATGAGGAAATTCAAAGACGGGGATTCGATATATATCGAACCGTTCAGAGCAAAAGCATTTCCTGTAATTAAAGACCTGGTAGTTGACAGGTCTGCTTTCGACAGGATAATGCAGGCTGGTGGTTTTATCGGTGTTAGCACAGGAAATGCACCTGATGCACATTCGGTACCGGTATCGAAGAAAAATGCCGATTTGGCTATGGATGCGGCAGCTTGTATAGGATGCGGAGCATGTGTTGCAGCGTGCCCGAATGCTGCAGCGATGCTTTTTGTCGCAGCGAAAGTAAGCCAGTTCGCACTTTTACCCCAGGGACAACCCGAAAGAAAAAAACGTGTTCTCTCGATGGTAAGCCAGATGCAGAAAGAAGGCTTTGGAGCCTGCACCAACTTTTATGAGTGCGAAGCTGTATGCCCAAAGCAAGTTTCCGTGCGATTTATTGCTAAGATGAACAGGGACTATCTCTGTTCGAGAGTAACCGAAGCTGTCGAAGTTTAATCAAGCTAATGAAGGATTTAGCCGTCGTATAAATATAATATACGGCGGCTTTTTTGTTTATGAAAATATTTGTAAGTTTGTATAATAAAATATACTTAGCTGTTTTAAATATAATGTTCAAAGATGTAAATAATATCTAGCTCGATATAAATAAAGCAATTTTTTGGGACATAAATATTAATTAAATTGACTTTGTAAAGAATTCAGTATATATTATTGGAAGAGTACTGATGTACGGGGACTTGAAGGATTGGCATGAAATTAAAAAATTCTACGGCATTGACAAAATAAAAAATACAGTTTTATATATAAGATATCTCGATAAATTGACATTAAATTTTTGCTCACAGTATTTCGGAGTACCAAAGGAACAATTCAGATGTAACAATACACCGCAATCAGCGAAAGCACTATGAGACTATTAAGGAAGTTAATGGCTGTACCGGAACTTATTGATATTAAGAGGTTGATACTAACAAAAACGTTACGTGATTATTCTCTAAAGCTTCAATTATCAGTTCTGCCTTTCCCTGAACTTATAATCTCTGAGAATTTTCAGTATATCATCTTCCCATGATTTTTTAGGATGTTCGATAATTCTTCCAATATCTTCATTTCCGGCTTCTATAACGAGTGTAGGAACTTTTTCTATTTTGAAAGCTTTAGCAGTTCCTGTAGGTTCGTCTTTCTGCCTGTCAACTCCATAAAGATGGATTTTATCGGTAAAAATGCCCGCTGCAGTCAGCAATTTATAAATTCTCGGGAGTTCCGTTTCGGAATCACTGCACCAGGAGCCGGCAAAAATCGTGAAATCAATTTTATTATCTGTTGCTATTTCGGAAATCTCATTGATTTTTTTTAAATCGGGCGGGTAAT
>DAHXMP010000058.1 GCA_027371665.1 Bacteroidota bacterium
TACACCGTAAATATTAAAAATTTGAATTTGTTTTATGGATTTTGAAATGTTAATGTAATCTGTAACGGGGTTGGGTTTTATTATAATATCAGATTCTTCAATTTTGTAATCTTCGACATTTACTGTAAACCAACCCATGAGATAATTACCTGTTAAAGCAGAGATAACTATTTCACCACCTTCTTCCTGTTTACCGCCAAAACCATTATCTATCCAGTATCGTTCACTAACAAACCAAATAAATTTATCATCAAAGTATTTATCTAATCCGGGGAAATTTTCTTTTGCCCCAATTCCAATTCTGAACATGCAAGAATCCGGTAAAATTGTTCTTGTACTATCTTTTATTTCATGCAAATAAAATTTTGTATCGCTATCTTTAAGACTATCTGGCAATGGCTCGCAACTTTTGAAATAATAACCAAAATTATCTATTAAAAAAGAACCAACATTTAAATCAAATGGAACAAAAGCAACGAATATATTAAAACCTTTTGTGATAGAAATTAACACTAAATTTGTATCGTTATTATATGAAAAAATATAGAACCAGTTCTGAGCTTTTCCCTGCCAACAACTTTGTACATTATACTGTGGCTCACCAAAAAAAGTATCAAAAGCACCAATAAAAATCAATTTTGAATCATTCAATTTTAATTCAATGGCTTTTGCTTTTGCAGCGGGAACACCCTCGAGTGCAGAAAAAAATTCATAATTCTGAGCATAAATGTTGATTGAGAAAAATAAAGATAGTAATAAGCAAAAAAGTAACAATCTGATTCTCATGACAGCCTCGTGAAAATAGACATAAAAATATCATGAGCAATATACTAAAAAATTTAGTTTGATAATAATTTTTCTTAAAAGAGAAAAATAATATTTCAGACTATCTCCACCTTCTTCTTATTTCGATTTGCACGATACGGCTCAGGAAGCGTTCTTCGGGAAGTTCATAAGAATAAATCTGAGGGGGCTTTTTCGTAAATCCTACGCCCTGGCAAATTGTTATATTAGCTTTTCCTTTTTTATATTCTGGTAACTGCTTAATATAATCACAAACATTCCTTGCCCTGCTGGCTGATAAATTCATATTATATGCTTCATCGCCCAGCATGTCTGTGTAACCAACAACTGAAATCGAATCACCGGGCCTTAAGCCTTTAATAAAATTCTGAATAGCTTTTTTATCAATTTCACGAAGTATATCACCCGAAACTTTAAAGATTGCAAGAGTAAGCCTCTGCACTTCAAACTCCGAAGTATCCTTGGTTACAGGAATTTTTATTTCCGAAGTTGCACTCATACCATACTTATCTTTGATTACGGATTGAACTATAAGCGGGAACCCGGATTCAAGGCTGTCAGCAAAAGATTCGCTTATTTCCTGAGTAACTGTTCCCGGTTTACTATTACCTGATTGACTGAAGAGTGTATCATTATTCTGATATTCGCTCAAGACCCAATCTGTAACGCTATCGGTAGCTTTTGTATCAATTTCATGTTCTAAGGCTTTTATGGGCATGTCAATAGTTTCAAGGTAATGATTTTTTATAACAGGTCCCAAAATCCTGTTGTCATCACAGCTTATCATTACCTGCCTGTTGTCAGCAAAACCGTATTCATTTTGTGTTTTTGTAGATATTTCAGGTGTACAGTTTTTATCGGAATGTGTTATTATTATCCTGTCAGGTTGTATCCCCCAAAAATCAATAAGATAAGACCGAACGGCATGAGCACGCTTACTTGCCAGTTCGCAATCACCGTTCTCGGAAGCCAGGTCGGAATAACCTGTTAATTTGATTCCTGCGTTCCTGTATTCAGCCAACCGGCTTCCTATAATATTAAGGATATTCTGATTGTAAACTACAGGATTAGCTTCTAAAGAATCAATATTAAATTCTTTTGTTGATTTTAGCGTTGAGTACCTTGAAGGCAGTTCCGAAGATTTATCTCCGAAAAACACGAAGGGAAGCATCGAGAAAGCCTGTGTTACAAATTGTTGTTTAATATGAAAATTGACTGCCTTTTCTTTCCTGTTATTTTCATAAACAGCATAAGTGTTAAGCTCAACTTCCGGCTTGGGCCTGTCGAGAATATAAAGCGTATCCGTTCTTCTGTAAATTTCAGTTGTGAGAACAATATTTTGATTTTGTTCGGTAGTTTTTTCTTTAAAAACAGGCTGCCCTTCGGCAAACTTGCCCTGTGCAATTTCTTTCGATTTGATAGTGATTGTATCAATTTCATATTTTTTCCTGTATTCTTCTTTCTGAGGAACCGAAGGATACGGAGAATATTTAATCGCTACGCCCAGGCTTAGTGTATTTACCTTCCATTGCAAACCTGAAACGATATTAGTTAACCCAAGGCTGTAAAAAGCTTCAGGTGCTGCTAATAACGTACCACTCCTGTTCAGAGGCAATTCGTAACTAACACCCAATTTAATTGATGCCAGAAGAGATGTTGCATTATTTATCGTTCCGGATGTATCGTTTCTTGTTCTTGTTCTTGTGTCGGGAAAGACGCCTTCATCAGCAGGTTGAATAATCTGTTCCTTCTGTGAAAATCCTTTTTGCATTAATATACCTGCATCAAATCCTGCGTATATCATAAAACTATTAAAAACCCTGTAGCCAAGCAATGGTTCAACCGATACTGTCGAAAACGAAGCATTTATCGAATGTTCAAATTCTCCCTGGGCAAGCTGGTCGTTTGGAAGAATAACAGTCGTTGGTTCGTTTTGTTTAAGAATGCCTCCAATCGAATTGTAACCGGCTCTTACAGAAAAAAGCAGGTTATTATAAACCGGTTCTTCGAATAATCCGCCTATGGCAAAACCTATTCCATTGCCGCTTGTGAAAAGGGGACAGCAATTCGGCACTCCCGGCAGGCTTGTAAAATGTTCTGAATACAGATTTATGTTTAAATCAAGATAACCGCCAAACCTTGTTCTCAGCTCATTTAAATTAGATTGGCCGGTTGAAGAAAAAACACAGATGAAAAATATTGAAAGAAATGCAGCGAATTTTTTTAGCATATAAGTTTTCTTTTATGTTATGAACTCATAATCCTTGATAATGTAAATTACATAAATTTAACTTATAGTCAAATTTATTACATTTAAATCATGGAACGATTATTTAAACGAACCGCTGATGTAATCCATTAAATATTTATTCTCGTATCTTGACTCACTGAGTAATGTTTTCACGATGTCACCGATAGAGATTAACCCGACGAGAACTTTGTTTTTAACAACAGGGAGATGCCTGATTCTGTTGGATGTCATAATTGATTCGACATAGTCAATGTCGTCAGCAGCCTCGACAACAATTACCTTTTTTGTCATTACATTCTTAACTTTTGATTTCCAGAAATTTTCAGGATTTTTATATAATTCTTTTATTATATCTCTTTCACTTAAAATGCCGACAATCTTTGCACCGCTGTCCAATACAAGCAAAACCCCGATTTTGTTGTTTACCAGTGTCGAAACAGCCTCTGACAAAAGTTTTTCTTCACCTATCGTAAATACTTCCGGCCCTTTTACTTTTAATATATCGCTGACCTTCATGCTTCCTCCGATAATTTATTATTTAACATTAAAAGACCTAAATTTGTCATTAAACAATTATGATAAAATTTATAATATAATATACGTTGTTAATAAATAAAATCAAAAACAATCTCTGACAGATTTATTAATTCATAATTTTTGTGGCAGGCGAAGGTTCTCCTTCCAGGAATAATCTGATAAATTGCCGCATAATCTCTTCTGAGGTCATAACAACATCGGCATTACGCATAGCTCCCATAAGCCTTCCAATATCACTGATTAAATGCAGTACCTGTTCTTTCGGTATTTTATTAATCGAAGCCAGCAAATTATCATCATACCTGCTTATTGCATAACCTAAGCTTTCGAGTATCTTTTCGATAACAATAGCCCGCCTTATCCTCCGGATATTATCAGCGGCTCCTCCCCGAAAGTTAAAATTTATATAATTCGTATTAATTTCATCACCGGCAAATGCGTCCAGCCTGGAAAAATGATAACCGAGCCTAGAAAAGAAATTAATATAGTTCCGTGAAATCAGTGCATATGTCTTTGCTCCCATCGAACTTTCAGAACGGTGTACGTCAACGATGTTTCCAAATATAAGGCTGGCGAAACCTTTCGTATCCAGCGATAAATGCCCGGACCATCTTATTCCCGGCGTTGTCATTCCCTTAACCAAAGCCTTGAAGGGCAGGGAGGTAATATCTTCAGGTTTTATGACCCCGGAATCAACGCTTATATTAGCTCCGTTCTCCAGGTCAATTATATACAAATCGAGAGGAATGTTAAAATCGAGTTTATAAATTCTCCCCGTATCGTAATTATCACTGCTGTAAACCGTA
>DAHXMP010000068.1 GCA_027371665.1 Bacteroidota bacterium
TATTCACCCGATGATACTCTTTCATTTTGCATGGTTTCCGCTTGTATTGATGTTTTTCATCAAAGCAATCGAATTAAGAAAAATAAAATATGCGGTTTTCTCCTCATGGTTCCTTGCCCTAAGCATGTTCGGGGGGCATCCTCAATCAACGCTTTATGAATCTATGTTTCTCGGCCTTGTATTATTATGGTACTTTTTCGATTCAGTCAGGAAAAAGGAATTACACAAAAATGCTTTAATTAAATTCATAGCCTGTGGATTAATTCCATTCATTTTTTCTATCGGCATCTTTTCGATTCAGCTTCTTCCTTCCCGGAAGCTCGCTTCTATGGCTCAAAGACAGGATATTACCTACCAAAAAGCAACCGAAGGCTCACTTGCCTTTTCCCAGGTAATGACTTCTGTAGTTCCTAAGCTCTATGGTTCTGTTGACGGGAAAAGCTTCAAGGACAGGGATTTCACTTATTACATGGAAGGCTCTAATTATTACGATTACTGGGAAACAGCATATTATTTCGGAATCGCGGCATTGCTGCTTGGATTATTCGGCATTACATATAAATACAGAACCAAAGAAGGGGCATTGCTCCTTGTTATAATTGCTTTCAGTTTCCTTTATTCTCTCGGAAAAAACTTCTTTATCTTTGAACTGTTTTATAAACTCCCTTTATTCGAGTATTTCCGAATGCCTGCAAGAATGATGTATTATATCGTTCTTGCCTTTGCGGTATTTGCAGGTTTCGGGTTCGATATACTATGGAATAAACCAAAAAATCCTTCGGTTCTGAAGAGAATCATAATTGTATCTGCTATTCCTTTTGTTATTGCAATTCTGGTCGCTGCCGGTGTTATGACAGGTTTGCTCGATACGCCCCAGAGCCTCCAGCCGGCAATAAAAAACTTCGGATTGATTTCACTTGCTTTTATTGCAGCAGTTGTTATTATTTCCGCTCTGCTCAGCCAGCAAATGCTAAAGCCCGGAATTGCCGGAGCTTTACTGGTTATTGTTGCTTTCTTCGATTTGTATCTGACCGGGGAATCTTTCAACGTAAGTCCCGATAATCCCGAAAAATCCTATGCAATTCCTGCTGAAACAAAAAACCTATTTACTCCTAAGCTTCCCAAAGACATTTTCAGGGTCTCGATAAGGCTTTACAAGGAAGGCGTTATTGCTATGACTCGTAACCAGGGAATGGTTGACCAGATTATGACAACCGACGGTTATAATCCTCTCGTAATGAAAAGGGGAGGGGCTCCTGCACCAACTTTAAAGACGGTTCATGAATTGAATAATGTCAGGTATGCCATTCTTAAGGATACGGCAGGAAGGGGGTACCGCTTCTTCGAGTATTCTCCCTTTACTCCAAGGGCATGGGCTGTTCATAAAGCCATCGTAATGAATCCCGATGATGTATTCAAAGCTATGCAGGCAAAAGATTACGATTACCGCAATGAGGTAATCCTCGAAGAACAGCCCCAAATACAGCTTTCGGGTGATACGACCGGCAGTGTCGCGGAAAAAGTCGAATGTCTCGATTATAATAACAACAATTTCCGTTTCCGTGCAAGCCTGAAAGAGCCCTCTATGGTCTTTTTCAGCGAGATTTGGTATCCTGCATGGAAAGCTTATCTCGATGGAAAGCCAGCTAAGATTTATCGCGCTGATTATTGTTTCAGGGCTTTGGCTGTCCCTGCAGGCATCCATGAAATAATGATGGAATACGATTCGGATAGTTTCCGTGCCGGAAAATATTTTTCCCTGGTTACTTTCCTTGCCAGCCTGGCTACTTTAGTTATAGCTCTGATTGCCGAAAAGAAAAAGAAAAGCGATGTTTTATAGAATATAAATTATTTTTATGGTGACTTATGAATCCTTATAGTGTACAGCCATTTGAGAAAGTTTCTTTCCTGACCAGGCTCATGGGGGGAAAGTCAAAAAGGAACTGTATAATTGAAATCAACAATCTTTTTGCAACAAAAGATGTTCAGGACATCAATTTCGACGATATTTTTGAAATTACCGACAGATACCATTTCAAT
Organism: Bacteroidota bacterium; assembly: GCA_027371665.1. GTDB lineage: Bacteria > Bacteroidota > Ignavibacteria > Kapaibacteriales > UBA2268 > DAHXMP01. The sequence goes on from DAHXMP010000068.1 coordinate 2,041, forward strand.
TTCAAAACGAAATTTCATAACGAACTTAAAGATATTTACAGGATATACCTTACATATTGCATTAACGACAAAGTCCTTTCGGATGACGAAATCAAGCAATTGAGGCATATTAAGGAAGTCCTCTTCCTGACAGACAAGGATGTAGAGGAAGTCAATAATGAAGTCATTTCTAATATTTACAGCGATGAAGTCAAAAATGTAATCGCTGACGGCAAAGTTACAGACGAAGAGAAAGCCTTCCTCGAAAAGCTTCAGTCTGACCTCAGGTTGCCCGATACAATTGCTAACCAGATTTATCAGAAAGATGTTTCCGAGCTTTATAAGAATACACTCGATAAAGCTCTTGCCGACCAGTTTCTTTCCCCGGAAGAAGATGCTGAATTAAATGCCCTTGCTAAAAACCTGAATATTGAAGTATCGCTCGACCAGGCTACTAAAACCATGCTCGATAAGCACCGTCTCTACTGGCAGATTCATAATGGCAACCTGCCCATTATCGGTGTTGCTCTCAATCTTCAAAAATCCGAAACCTGTCATTTCCGAACCCGCATTGACTGGTATGAAAACAGGACTGTTACCAAAAGAATCGGATACAGCGGTCCCACTATGCGTGTAAAAATTGCAAAAGGGTTGTATTGGCGTGCTGGTAATCTCGGAGTAAGGCGGACTACCGAAGATGTCCTTACTAAGATTGATTCCGGAGATATGTATCTCACGAATAAAAGAATTATTTTCATGGGCGGCAAGGGAAACAAAATTATCGCACTGAATAAAATCCTTGATTTCGAGGTATTCTCTAATGGTATGGAAATACAGAAAGACACAGGCAAAAGCCCTTTCTTCGCCTTCACCGAAAATGTAGATATTTTCAGCATGTTGCTCGGCAGAATCATCGCCAATCCCTGATTGCCCCGTCATTCCTGCTAAAGCAGGAATCTCCGGTGCCAAAGCCGTTTCCTCCTTAGAAATAGGAGGATTCAGGCGGATTTATTATACATTCATTATCACAAAATTTCTCGCAAAGACGCAGAGCCATTTCCCGACAGTCATCTATCATGTATTTTCTATTTTCTTTCTTCTATTTGCTCCAGCCTGTCATCCTGAGCGGAGTCCAAGGGTCTCTTGACAAAAGCCGCAATTACACTTTTCTACACCAAGGACACAAAGAATTTGCACAGAGGTCACGAAGAATAATTTTCAAATTTTAATAAATTTTCAATGCTCTAATTTTGAATGTTCCCTGATTTTGTCCCCAAAACCCCCTTAATCCTCCTTTTTAAAATAGGTGGCTGGACTTTAGATTACGCTTAAGGTGACAGCTAAAAATCATTATCAATTATCAATTGTCAATTATAAATTTAAAATCCTTGCTTTTTCAATCCTATTTTCTTATATTACTTTTTTTACATCTCATTTTCTGGAAGGAATATTTTGAACCAGCTTTATTTCGGCGACTGCCTCGATGTATTAAAGGAACTCCACCGCAAGCACCCGGACGGTTTTATAGACCTCATCTATATTGACCCGCCCTTCAATTCCAAACGCAATTACAATGTGCTTTTCGAGGAAGTTGATTTGAAAGACGTCAAGGCACAGAAACAGGCATTCGCAGACACATGGAGCAACGTATCATACAAAGACACGCTCCACGAACTGCAGTCCCTCGATTTGGATTTGTTCAAATTCCTCACCGCACTTGACGCAATACGTCTCAGCAAGGGAGCTATCGCTTACCTGACGACAATGGCAATCCGAATCTGGTACATGCGTAAAGTGCTGAAGGACAGCGGCTCTTTCTACCTCCACTGCGACCCGACCATGAGCCATTATTTGAAACTTGTTTGTGATTTGATTTTTGGTTCACAAAATTTTATAAATGAAATTGTTTGGAAA
>DAHXMP010000072.1 GCA_027371665.1 Bacteroidota bacterium
TGATATCTTCGTGGGAATGACATCCGCACATTTTATCCTGAAGTGTTTCGCCTTCATCGAGGTGAATTTCTTTCTCTTTTCCACAGCTTTCACATGTATATATATATGCAATCATATCTCTCAATAAATTTGTTTAACAAAGTTAGTCTAAATTAATATATTATTTTGTCAAATCAAAATTTATTGGAAGTTATTTTTCGACGAGTATTCTAAATGTATATGGTTGCAGAAATTGGCTTGAGTGTTTATCTGAAAATATTGAAAATTCTGTTTTAACAATTATACCATCAAGTTTAAGTTTACTCTCGATGGTTCCGGCTGTTGATTTACATTCAGAAGTATTTTCCTGGTATTGCAGAATGACTCTTTTATTTTTTGTTTTATCTTTTATTTGCCGAAAAATTCGTTCGAAAGTATTGCCGGAATTATTAAAGGTTTTTGCATCAAAAGCAAAAATGATAAATTGCTCATAATATTTTTTTCCGATATTAATCACCTTGTTTTCTTTTATTTCAGTATGGCTAATATTAATTGTCAGTTCATTTTTCCACAATTTTCCTTTTGAATCTATACCATTTAGTGAAACAGTAAAAGAATCACATTTTGCAAGTTCATTCCTGTATGGCTTCAAATCAATTGAAAATTCAGAAGGGAGTTTATTCCCTTCAGCCAATCTGTGGTATTTCTTTCCCATGATATCCATGGTGAAATACCAATTTGCAAGTGTGTTTCTCGGCCTTGCATCTATTGAAAACTCAAGGACAGGTGGACTAAGTGTAATGCTGTCTTCATTTGAATTAAATGTTGAAAAAATCGTTTCATCCGGAGAAGTTAATAAAACAACAGATTTTATATTTCCCTGTACTCTAACTCTATAAGGGTTAAATGTCAATGTATCGGCAATTAATTGGTCATTTGCAATATTAAAATGATTTGTAAAAAATTTATATACTCTATTTAAAAATGAATTTGATTGGTCGCTTTCATAATAACTATGGATTGTTAAAATCGAGAGAGGATTTGATTCAATTCTCTGTGCAATCAGAAACAAAGAATATTTATAAGCAGAATCAATATTATATTCGATTTCTTTATTATTCTTTATACCATAAATATCGGGCTTTCTAATTTCATCTTCTGCAAAAAAATTAAATGGCAACAAAGGCTGAATTTTATTTGTACTCTTGGTCAAAACAGATGTAGCCTGAACTGCCATATTAAGCTCCACTTTCATATCTGTTGTGTCAATGAAAGGTAACACATGTACTAACCTGGAAAAATACAAATCAAGTTTGCCTTTTCCGCCGGGCCTGTTTGATGCAAAAATTATTTCCCCTCCCGGCAGAATTGCAGGGTCTGACTCATCGGCACTTGTATTCAGCTCTGAAAGAGGATAAGGCCTGCCCCACTTCCCGTCTGAATAAACTGACCTGAATAAATCGAATCCGCCGGGCCCTTCCTGTCCGTCAGAGGCAAAATATAATGTATCTTTTGAAGCAAGGCAAGGAGTTATTTCATTACCTGGTGTATTTATTTCTGATAAATTAATAATCGAGCCCCATGTCCCGTTAAACTGTTTGAATGCCATCCACAAATCTGCATCACCGTTATCTGAATTTCTCGTAGAAGAAAATACCATTATTGTTCCATCCGGAGATACTGTCGGCTGAGCCGTATAGGCATCAAAAGTAAGGCTGTCTGCCAATGCCGGCTTATTCCAGTTCTGTCTATTGTATTTTGTCTGGAAAATATTCAGATATGAACGTTTCTGGTTCAGCCGAAAAGTTGATAAATATGCTAAATCGTTTGATTCAAATGTGATGTATGATTGATTGTTTTCATGTTGGTTAATTTCATCATTCAATAGTTTTGGAGGAGAAAATTCCCCGTTACCTATTTCATGTGAGGTATAAAACATCGAATATTTTGAAATATCGGAATTAAAATACAATATATTATCAAACCTGTTCCAGGATGGGGCAAAATCATTGCCTTTCGTATTTAAAACAGAAATGTTAACAGGCTCCGACCATTTGTATCTTAAATTATCCTGGGCAAACAAGACAAATGATAAAAAACAAAATATTGAAGGAATAATTTTAATATAAAGCATCAACCTGTTCATTTCATTCTACTGATAAATTTTTTAGGGTTATTTTAAATTAAAAATATTATGCCTCTCAGCTTCAGAATAAAATCATAACCTAAAGCGTACAACAATTTATATGCAAAAATAAAAACTTTTGATTAAACGGGGCTTTTTGGTTTTACATTGTCATAATGAAAATTAATGTCATCCCACAGAGTAAGCAGTTTGTCCTTGAAAGCGAAAAATTCTTCTAAGTACAAATTCATTTGGTTGATTTTTATTTCAGAAATCGCTGCTTCATAAGCTTCCGCAGGTATTTCAACCTGTGATTCTATGAAAATTGTAAGATTATTCAAGAGAGCCGCGTTGTCCTGGATTTTTCCAAGAATGTTCTGAAAATCTTTCATGCCGGCAAAATTAAATTTGACATCCGGTGATAATGGCTGAATTAATTCCATAAGATAACGGTATTTTTTGAACGCAAGTCTTACTTCATGAACAGTCGAAAGGTCATTAATGTTGGCTTCTTCATACAAATCCAGCACTCTCATAAATGATTGTTTTGCTGTTTTCAGAATGTCGTTCACCGAAATTTCGGTTTCTTTAATGGTTTTTTTCAATTCCATTTTTATGAAAAGCACCAGCCCTTCTAATTCTTTGATATTGAAATCGCTTAATTCCGACTTCAACCGTTCTATTAATTCAAGCTCCGTTTTCATAAGATTATTATAAAAGGTATAAAGAACAGGAAACTCATGTATGGCTGTTTTCATTTTCTCAATATGAACTTGTGTATCCCTGAGTGAGCTTAAGGATTTAAGCCGGTTTTTCAAAATATCTTTTAACTGAAGGATGTATTCGTTCGGGAAGAATGAGTTTATCAATTTCAGCAATGATATAAAACGCCTCATCGAAACTCTAATGTCATGAACAGGTTCATCCGAAAATTTTTTTATACAATTCTTATACTCCTTCGAATAAGCACTGAATGCTTTTTCTAAAGTACCAATAAAAAAATTTATTAATACATATTTTTCGTTACCGGGTGCCATTTAATATCACTTATTTTGTGATGTGCACATTTATTGATATAATTTTTTTCCGCAAAAACCTAAACCATACGTGGTTAAAAACAAATATTGAGAATTTTTTCGTTAAAAGCAAAAATTTTCCGGTTCTTATTTCAAATTAATAGTCATCCCTTCAACTTTCCAACGGGGCTTTATTTCAAACTCTTTGTCAATCACAAGGAATGGCTCTCCGTATTTGAACGGATAAGCATCTCCATAACTGTACCTACCGTTCCCGTCTTTGTCCTGGAAAAGCTCCAGGGTATAAAAACCTGGTGATGTTTTCTGGAAATCCCATTTACCGTTTGAATCTGCCTGAACCGTTTGCTTATATTTGTTGTCTTTTGAAACTAATGTTATATAATACTTATATTCTTTTGTAAAATCTCCCGTTATAATTCCCGAAATTCCTCCATAACTCCTTATATCCTTCGTTTTGAAACGAAGCTTTATCAATGTATCTTTCATTGCTATCCCGTTTGTCCCTAAGATTGAATCGGTCCTGAAACTTAATGTGTACCATGAATCGCTCGCCAATTCGTTATCGGGAATAACCGAAAAATGATTCCCGTCTTTCCATGTTATTTTATACGCCAAAACCAGCA
>DAHXMP010000082.1 GCA_027371665.1 Bacteroidota bacterium
AAAGGCACAAAATACATAAGCAACGTTGGAAAAGAAAAAGATATCAGAAATCAATTGAGTGATATCAATATATCAACAAATGATAAAGTAAGCGGTGAAATAAAAGTTATTTATCATAAAAAAGCCAACTTTCTCAAAGAAGAAATAAATTTACTTAAGGAAATCTCCCGAAAGTTTACAAAGAGAATTGAAAGAGATGAGAAGACAAAAGCTCTTGAAAAGCAGAGAAAAATTTTAATAAGCAAAAATAAGAGGTTAATTGAATTGACTGAGGAATGCCGTGAAAACAGGGAAAAGCTGGAAACTTTGTTTAAAGCCTTTTCAGATAAATTAATTGTTATTGACAAGAATTTCAATATTACTTTTTCAAATAGCGACGATATCGGGAGCGATGGAAAATGTTTTAAAAAACTATTTAACGGTGAATCGCAATGCACAGAATGCCCTGCCCTTAAAACTTTTGAATCTATGGGAACAGCATCCCGTGATGTTGAATATACTGACCAATTTTACCGGTTGAGGACATATCCGATTTTTAATGAAGAAGGAAAAGTTGACCGGCTGCTTGAAGTTTGCAGGAACATAACTAAAGAGAAGAAAATGGAAAACCAGCTGTTAGAAACACATAAATTGGCATCACTCGGCAAATTGGTAGCAGGAGTTGCTCATGAGATTAATAATCCCAATACTTTTATATTGGGAAATACAAAAATTTTACAGGAAGCTTTTTCTGATATGTTGCCCATCATAGACAAGGAATATGAAAGAAATAACAGCTTGAAAATTGCAAGGTTGAACTACGATTTATTTAAAGAAAATGTCAGCACATTAATTGACGATATTAATAAGGGGGCGGTTAAAATAAAAAAAATTGTCGAACAATTGAGAAGCTATGCCAAAAAAGATGATGAAGATTTTACTGATATGATTGATTTAAATGATATTATTGAAAACACTGTTCGGCTCGTTAAAAAACAAATCAAGGATAACGTTAATATAAAACTGGAGTTAAAGGCTCAAATTCCTAAATTCGTTGGAAATATATCGAGGTTAGAACAGGTAATAATTAATCTTGTTCTTAACGCTTCACAGGCTATAGGTAATGATGGAGGAGAAATAACCGTGAGAACGAATTTCAATGTTCAAAACAATAACGTATTTTTTTCCATCGAGGATAATGGAAAGGGAATGGATGATGTTACGAGAAAAAATATTTTCGACCCTTTCTTTACGACAAAGAGAAATGAAGGAGGGATAGGACTTGGTTTATCAATATCATTAAGAATCATAAAAGAGCATAAAGGGAATATTGAGGTTGAAACAAAGCCGGAGAAAGGCACAAAATTTACAATAACGATTCCGGCACACAATTAATTACGAATGACGAATCATGAATTATGATTTGAAAGTTATTTTATTTTTATTAGAAATCAAGTAGAAGCTGAAGATGGCAAGGATTTTAGTCATAGACGATAACCAGCAGGTGCTGAATTTTTTGAAAATCTTCCTGCTTCAGATCGGCGAACACAAGATTGATACACTGCAGGACAGCACTAAAGCATACGACATATTAGGGAACGACGAATATGAGATTTTACTTCTCGATATGGATATGCCAAATGTAAGCGGAATCGAAATTTTAAAATGGATAAAAGAAAACAAGCTGTCAATCATAACAATTGTCATCACAGGTGTAGAAGACATTGACCTGGCTATATCAGCGATGAAGCTTGGTACAAATGATTACCTGCTCAAACCTATCGATGAAAAAAAACTAGTTGAAGCAATAGATAATGCAATAAATAAAATAAATCTTAAACTTCAGCACGATAAAATTGAACCTGTTATTTACGAAAGATTGAAACACAAGGATGCATTCAAAAAAATAATCACGCAGGATGCCAAAATGTTTAAGATTTTTCACCTTGCAGAAAAGTATGCATTGACAGATAATAGTGTTTTGATTTGGGGTGAAAGCGGTACGGGAAAAGAATTAATTGCAGAGGCAATTCATAAAATAAGCAACAGGAAAGATAAAGGATTTGTAGCCGTGAATGCGGGTTTGTTCGCCCACGAGTTATTCGAATCTGAATTTTTTGGACATGAGAAAGGTGCATTTACAGGTGCTATCAAAGACAAAAAGGGATTTATCGAAGAGGCAAATGGAGGAACATTGTTCCTCGATGAAATCGGTGAACTCAATTTGCTGACCCAGGTCAAACTTTTAAGAGTATTGCAGGAACAAGAATTTTACAGGCTCGGTTCGACAAAGAACATAAAAGTTGACGTCAGGATTATTGCCGCAACAAACAAGAATTTATTTGATGAAATAAATCTCGGGAATTTCCGTAAGGACCTTTTTTTTAGGCTTAATATAAATTCAATAGAGATACCACCACTAAGAGAAAGAGATAATGACATTGAATTTCTTTCTGAATATTTCCTGCAAAAATTCAATAAAAAGTATAATAAAAATATAAAGACAATATCAAACTCAGTATTGAATATTCTGAAAAATTATTCCTATCCGGGCAATGTAAGAGAATTGATGAATATAACAAACAGTGCCATTATTGTCGAATCGGGAAGTGAATTGAGAAGGCAGTCTCTGCCTAATTATTTTTGGGAAAACCATCAGCTTCATCATGAAACAATTATTGATTTTATTCCATCTTCTCTCGAGGATATTGAAAAAAAACATATTAAGAGAATTCTTGATTTCACAAATATGAACAAAACCAAAGCTGCAGAGTTACTTGGTATCTCGAGAGTCAATCTAATAGCTAAGATTAAAAAATACGGACTTTAGTTTCACCCGTGAAGGTTTTCATTTTAAAAATATTTAAAAAATATCGTTTTGATTTTAAACTATTAATACTATAAATATATT
>DAHXMP010000130.1 GCA_027371665.1 Bacteroidota bacterium
GATACCTAATTTATAGGGCAGAGTGTTCGATTCGTCAATATAAATCGGCAAATCGTAATCGGATTTACCGAAGAACTGTTTGATAGCATCGAGCCTGTCATTGCCTTCTTCTTTTTCCCAGATATTGACCGAAGCAAAAACCACATTGGCACTGTCCTTAAACAAGCTGTATAAATTATCCATTGCAGGAAGAGATTCCTTGCATGGTCCGCACCATGTTGACCAAAAATCTATTACCATAACCTTCCCCTTCTGCATGGGCAGTTGGAATGTTTTTCCTGTCAGGCTTACCACATCTCCCAATTCAACATTCATGTTGATTTTCTCTGTTTCAAGTTTTTCGAATCTGAGAATTTTTGCCCGGGCGAGCAGAGAATCAAAATAATTCTCATAACCGCCCTGCATATTCAGTGTATCGAAGAGTAATTTGTGATAATTATCAATCTCATCGTCATCTTTTGATTGTATAATCGCTTCGTTTGCCGCATCAAAGGCAAGAGAGTCTTTGTACAATTCAATCGCACATTCGATATATTCGTCAAACAAGTCAGGAATCGCTTCGTTACCATATAATTTTTTCGATTCCGTTAAAGATTTAAAAGCATCGTCCAATTTCCCGGTAATCAGAAGAACTCTACCTTGTATTTCCAGGATATTCGCAAGGCTGTATTGCTTGTTCATTTTCCATTCGAGGGGAGCGTAGTACAGAGGTTTATTAGTATTGCTGTCATTCCTTGCTGCTTCTACTGCAAGATTCATTAAATCGAGTGCTTTCCCTAAATCCTTTTTTGCCTGTTCTTCGGTCATATTTTCATTAACATCCGCATAAGCAAGAGCCAGTTTAGCATACGCCGAAGCCGGGACATTTGCAAATGTATTAATCAGTCCATTCGCCTCATCATACCTGTTATCCTGGAGGTAACCGGTTATCAAAGCTGAAAAAATTCTCTCCCTTTGTGATGATTCCGGGAATTGAACAAGAAATTTTTCGACACCGTCAGAAAATTCCTTTAATGATTCCGCCTTTGCAAGGTTTGCAATAAATTGTTCTTCCGCAAGGCTGCTCTTTGGGTTTGACTCCGCATATTTCGATTCGAGCTGAACGGCTTCATTGTTCTTGTTTAATGTACGTAATGCCCTGCTCATCGCACGGACATCGTTCTCGTCGTTCTCATCGAATTTTGTTTTTATAATTTTATTCAGGCTGATTTGAAAATCAACTTTGCTGATTTTTTTCAGGTCGAATCCTAAAGATGTAAC
>DAHXMP010000138.1 GCA_027371665.1 Bacteroidota bacterium
AACAGAGTATTATTTTTATTAGATAAAATCAGTCAAATCTTTTTCAAAAAGAAATCAATCTCTTTGATAGCAGCACTTATTTTCTTTGTTATTTTCGGAATAGCTTTCTACCTTATTTATCTCGATTCAGAAGCAATCAAAGACCAGATTAGCAATGACTTCAACCAACAGCAATTGCTCCTTGCGAAGCAGTCTGCATCACAGCTTGATTTTTTTCTGAACAATCTCGAAATTCAGCTTAAAAGCCTTAAATGGTTTGCAGAAGACAGCGAAGGAGAAACAAGAAAAGTTGCTTTTTCATCTATCCTTAATCAAAATAAAGATATGGGTCTTTTAGATATTGGAATCATAAGCAATAAAGGACAATTAATCGAATATTATCACGAAGACTCATTGCCCATCCCTGATTATAAATCCCTGGTGAAAGACAATAAATCAATTGCATCACCTGATATGCACCTTAGCAGGACAAATATTTCTCATTTGGCAAAATCAAGATTTTTAATCACAAGCGACATAATTATCCCGGTGTCTTCTGCAAAGGGATTTAAAGGATTTATTATCGCTCGACTCGATTTATTAAAGCTATTCAGAAAACTCGTTGGCAGTGTAAGGTCGGGTAAAACCGGCTATGCATGGGTCATTGATGAAAATGCAATCGCTCTTTATCACCCTGAAAAAGACTTTATCGGAAGAAATATATTCGAAGCAAGACAGGGAAGAAAACCTTATGTAAATTTTAGCCAGATTAATAAAATAATGAAGGACAAAATGCTCAAAGGCGAGGAAGGTAAAGGTATTTATGAAAGCTGGTGGCATAGATATTTGAAAGGGAAAATCACAAAGCTTATTGCTTTTTCACCGATTAAAAACAAAGCTCTCGGAAACCGTGTCTGGTCTATTGCTGTTGTTGCTCCAATCAGCGAAGTTTCCGAAGCTATTGACAAAGCATGGCTAAGGCATCTCGGAGCTGAATTATTCATTGTTCTCGGCATGTTCCTTTTCGCTTTTCTGTTTGCCGCATACCAGCGAAGAATTTCCGAAACCCTGAAAGAACGTGTAACGGAGCAGCAGGAGTATATCTCAAGCATCCTCGAAAATTCTCTCGATGCCATTATATTTACCGATAGGGATAATCTCGTGAAGGTCTGGAATAAAGGTGCAGAAAAGCTTTTCGGATACAATTCTTCGGAAATGCTGGGCCATTCCTTCAGAAGATTGATTCCGCCTGAAATAAACGCCGATGAAGAATTAAAAACAATCAATGAAATTGTACTTCAAAACGGTTATTTATCCGACCACATAACCGAACGTATCACAAAATCGGGGAAAAGAGTAATAGTCAATGTTTCAAAAACTCTCATCAGTTCCATCAAAGGTGAATTGCTCGGCTTTTCAATAATCGTCAGGGACGAAACCGAAAAAAGGGAAATGGAACAGCGTATTTATAATACCGAAAAACTTGCTTCTATTGGCACTCTTGCAGCAGGAGTTGCACACGAAATAAATAATCCTCTCGCAATCATTCTCGGCTTCACCGACCTGTTGATAGACAATTTTCCACCTGAATCACAAACATATAAAGACCTGAAAACAATCGAAGCGAATGCAAATCATGCAAAGAAAATCGTGGAGAATCTTCTCGGTTTTGCTCGCATCACGGAAGGCATGGAAGATATCATTGATGTAAAAGCCTGCATTGATGCGGTTGTCAGCGTTGTACGAAACACACTGTTTACGTCAAAAATTTTACTCGATGTTAACCTTCCTGAAAATTTGCCGCAAATTAAAGGCGATTTCAGGGAGTTCCAACAGGTTATTTTTAACCTGATAAATAATTCGATTTCCGCTATGAAAAGCAAAGGTCAGGGAAACATATCAATAAGAGCAAAAGATGTAGGAAATAATGTTATCATAGATGTTTCAGACACAGGCGAAGGAATACCGAACCGCTTAAAACAAAAAATTTTCGACCCGTTTTTCACCACAAAAAAGGTTGGTGAAGGAACAGGTTTGGGCTTATCTTTGTGTTACGGGATTATCGCAAAATTCGGAGGAAAAATTGATTTTAAAAGTGTCTCTGCCGAAGACAATCCCGGAGCAAGGACAGGCACTACATTCACAGTTACTATGCCTGTAATTGAACAAAATAATTAACATTGAAAAAGTTTGTTTAAATAATTTGTTAGTATTATGAACCAGAACATTCTCGCAATTGATGACGAACCGGATTTACTAAGGCTGTTGGAAAGAATTATAAGGGAGAAAACGCCTTACAGTATCACCACAACTAATAATTCTCTCGAAGTACCTCTAATTCTAAAAGAAAATGAATTCGATATTATTATAACCGACCTGAAAATGCCCGGCATGGACGGAATTGATATTCTTAAATATGTCAAAGACAACAAACGCTTCGAGCAGGTGATTATAATCACGGCATTCGGTTCCCTCGATTCGGCTATGGAGGCTTTATCACAGGGTGTGTTCGATTATATAACAAAGCCGTTTAAAAAGGAACAAATCATTTTCACAATAGACAGGGCGATGCGTTTCCAGAAAACAACCCGTGAAGCAATGAAAATTTCCGATATGTTTCTTTCTGCTCCTTATGATAAAGCACTTGAGCTTTTTAGGAAAGAATACATCAAACGGCAACTTTTTCTTCATCAGGGGAATAAGGATGAAGCCTCAAAAGTGTCGGGCTTATCCCAAAGCGAATTCGATTAAAACTTTGGCCCAGTGAAAATAAATAAAAAAAATATAGTCTGTCTTCGACTCCGCTCGGAGTGATAATATGTGTTAACATTTATTAGACTCTATATAGTTATTAGTAATTAATTTCACTTTCCAACCATTACAAACCCGCCCCAATAGTATGGTTCAGGGTATCTATCTCTTATCTCTTTTTCCGCCTCTCTGAGTGCTTCCCTCTTGTCAACACCTGAAAGATATTTCTCATAAAAATCAACCATCAGTTCCTGTGTAACTTTATCATCAACCTTCCAGAGGCTCATGAGCAATGCTTTAGCACCCGCCTGCTTAAATGCTCTCTGCAAACCATACACTCCCTCGCCTTCTCTTACATCTCCAACCCCTGTTTCACAGGCAGAAAGCACGACAAGGTCAGTGCTGTCGAGTTCCATATTCATAACTTCATAAGCAGTCAGAAAGCCGTCATCATTAAAATCATCATTGAATTTTCCAAATGAATTTACCGCACCTGCCAAAATCAGGGATGACCTGAAAAGCTCATTACGTACTTCTTTCTCCTGTTTTAAAGCATCTCTTTTCTCACTGTTTTCATCAACTGAATACTTTATGAAAAGCCCATGAGTAGCTATATGCAGAACAGCGGGGTCATTGGCTTTTTTCACATTTGCCTCTGTCGCATTTTTTCCAACCATTACAAACCCGCCCCAATAGTATGGTTCAGGGTATCTATCTCTTATCTCTTTTTCCGCCTCTCTGAGTGCTTCCCTCTTGTCAACA
>DAHXMP010000224.1 GCA_027371665.1 Bacteroidota bacterium
AATTATATCATAATGCTGTGAGGTCTCGTCGTGCCGTGATAGAACTGCTCTCGCTTTTTGTGGGACGTAAGATTTTTCATAGTCATCGCCTGCAAACTCTTTTACTTCTTCTATGCTATCGAAAAGCATAATTGTAATAAATTCCACTTCATCGGGATGTTCCCGTTTCAGAAGGCTGATTTTCCTGTACCCTTTTACATTTTTGTTTTCAATCGAAGGGAAGACCTCATTTCTCAATAAATCTTCATAGACTTTAGCATTCTCAAAAGAGGTCCAGCCATGCCATAATCTTGCGAGCATAATTTGTTCCTTTGATATTGGATGATATTTTAAATAAGATGATTTAGTTTCCAATTTACAAAATATTTTAAAATATACCATCACATTCTATAATTGTTGTTAAAAGATAGAGTGGGGGAGAGATAGCAATTACGAAAAATATTACACGAATTATGAGATAAAGTTAAATTTAATTATATTGAATGCGGGACTACACGGAAAGATAAATTTTAGTTATAAATATGTGAATAATTAAATTTTTATAAATTTTTGAGGTTTACCATGAAACTTAAATTTTACTTGTTCGTAGCTTTTATGTTTTTTCTTTCCGGTATTATTGTCAACGCACAAACCATCAGCTTTTCCGGAAGGGATGCCAATACACAAGAGAGCGTTGCTCTTGACAGCGTTCAAATAGTTGATTTGAATCTTAATAAGGATACTACGATTACAGGAACAGGCGTTTTTAACCTTAATAACTGGACAGGTGTCGAGGACGACTATGTTCTGTCAGGCTCTATCGGTTTGACGATGGAAGAGTCAAATTTGCAGAATGGGATGAACAAATTTAGTGTCTCGATTAACAGCGAGGCTAATCTCATTATCAATATATATAATTTAATGGGATACCGCGTCGCTTCTTATTCGGGAAAGTTTTCAGCAGGGAAACATCATTTCACTTTCGGCATCGGGAACCTGTCCGACGGCTTATATGTTATTACGGTCGGGAACGGCAGTGTTACCAAAAGCATGAAATTCACTGTCAGTGGAAGTAATTCGGGCCCAATATGTGAAATCAATTATACCGGCAGCGAGACGGTTTTCACGTCAAAAAAACCGAAAAACATCTTAGCCTCCGGCGATTCTTATAATTTCACAGCTTATGCCAAAGGTTATAATTATGCCGAACTCAATAATCAAACTCCGAAGGGCGGTGAAAATTACACGTTTGATATGGTTCCAAAAGAGCCTTCAGTGCTCGATGAGGGAGCATTGATTCCCATAACATTATTTCATGTTAAAGATTCTGACGGCAGTAAAGCGAGAAAGGGTGTAGATGTGACGCTGATTTTTGAATCGGGGGGTATATGTTATTTGTATATGGCATCCGATACCGACGCCGCTTCTTATCGCGGGTCATATGAATTTGATAATGGAAAACTGAGGATGATATTTAATTATACTGATTTTAATGTTGACGAGACTTTTCCGCTCGATACGGCAAATGATTTGCTCTCACTTCCATTCAATATTTTTTCATCTAAACAAGGCAGTTCGACCTGGCTGAAAAAAAGACTGCCCGTCGAAACAATGCTGCCTGCCTTGTTCAATGCCATCGCACTCGGCGACGACACTCCGACTGTTGACGATGCAACCCAAAGGTGCAGGCAGCAAGCGGAAGATGTAAGCAATGTTGACCCAAATAATAGTAATATTCAATCTGTAATCCAGGATGGAGAAGACATTCAGATTAATTATAAAAAAGGTGTTTCAGTGTGGGTGATTCTTTATATGTTCAGGCAGGTAGCCGAGCCGAGAACGCTCAATGCAAATTCTTTTGCCAACGACCCGAGAACTCATCTTAATGTGATTTCTCCGAATATTCCCGATTTTGACCCGCCAGAGAAAACGGCTTTATTCATAGCTCCCTGGGATAAAACCGCGTTCCCCAACTGGATAACCGATGCAAGCGGGCATCTGACTATTGATTACGGTAATATGACCGCTACTTTCGGAGCAGATGACAGCATCCCGAAGTTGGTAAAAATCCTCGGCGATTATGGCTATTCATCGAGGGTAATAGCCGATTCGCAGGCAACGATACACCCTTTCTCGCTTTAC
>DAHXMP010000160.1 GCA_027371665.1 Bacteroidota bacterium
AATTCAAATGATACTATTTTGCTTGTGTCTTTGCTTGAGTATAATTTGATGTCGGAAAATTTAGATTTTCCTTTTGTTCCAACTTGTTCTTCCTGGGTGATTCCCCTGAAACCTATTCCACTATCTTCCTTGCATATTTGGTTGATTGTATTTAATAGTATGCCCTGAAAGGTTCTTTCATTAGCTCTTGCCATATCACAAGCATTCGAAGCAGGGAAATCAATATTTGACAGGAAATTGAAAATTTTCAATATTTCCAGAATTAAAAAGATTGATGATATAATTAATCCTGTTTATCAGAAAGAAATCTACCAACCTATTAAGCAATTCCTTTCTGAATTGAATAACCTCATTCATGGAATAAAAGAGATAGTATGGAACTCTATTGATGAGTACTTCATAAATAAGCTGTCAAACTATATCTTTGAAGCAACTGAAAACATGTTCGATGAAATGTCTGACAGAATTGCAAAAGACAAGGCACTACAAATTAAGATAAAACAATATTTAAGAAACCAGGATATTTTTAATGTTTCCGTCAATTTCGATAACAATGATATTTATAATTTATGTCAATTGGCAAATTATTTACTTTTTTTAAAAATCATTTTCTATTCTTACCTGCAAAGAGAAGTCCCGAAATTAAAACTTAAAAAGCTGGAAATCCCCGAAGATAATCAATTATTGAATAAAGCACTCAGAAATAGATTTGATGAGGTTCTCGAACATGATTTCGAACAAATATTTGAAAAATCCGTTTTGGATGATTTTGAGTTTTCGGGTAATTATTTATCATCTTTGAAAAGAAATGTAGAAGAAATCAATAAATTAAATTTCAAAGATATAAATGCCGATATCATAGGTTCCATCTATAATACATTAATTGATAACCAGGAACAACATGCCAGGGGGCAGCATTTCACAAATATCGACGAAGTTGATATGGTTTGTGGTTTTTGCATAAAAAAAGATAGCCATTTCATTCTCGATTCAGGCTGCGGTGCAGGAACATTTCTTGTCAGGGCATATCAATTTTTAAAATACTACCATCCTGAATTTAATCACCAGGAACTATTGGAAAGGCTGTGGGGAATAGATATTGCCCCTTTCCCGGTATTTCTTGCAATGATGAATCTCTCGCTTCTCGATATCTCATGTGAAGAAAATTATCCGACAATTATACAAAAGGATTTTTCAGAAGTGAAAAGCTCGTCGAGATTTAAAATAATCAACTTAGATATCACACATGAACTTGAAATAAAGCAAATTAATAAGAAATTAAAAAGTGTTAAAATACCCCTCTTTGATAATTGTATAGGAAATCCTCCATATATAAGGCAGGAAAATATTGAAAATAAAGATGTATGGATGGGCCTATCAAAGAAGGAATTCGGAATAAAAAAAATCAATCGGCAAAGTGATTTATATGTTTATTACCTAATGCACTCATCCGCATTTTTAAAAGAAAAATGCAGAATGGGATACGTTATTTCAAGCAGCTGGTTAGACGTTAATTTTGGTGCCGGACTTCAGAAATTTTTACTGGATAATTTTAAAATAATTGCAATAATTGATAATCAAAAAACAAGAAGCTTTGCAACAGCTTCCATTAATACGGTAATTTTAATAATCGAAAAATGTTCCGATAGCAAAGAAAGAGATAACAACAAAGTTAGATTTATCAGAGTTCAAAAAAAATATGAAGATTTTATTGGAAAAAATAATGATGATGACCGCTTAAAAAATGTACTTAAATTTGTTTCGGAAATTGAATCATCAAATTCGGATTTGATTAATGGTGATTATCAAATTATTGTAAAGAAGCAATCAGAGCTAAAAAATGATTCAACGTTTGATGATAAATACGAAAATGGCCACTGGGGGGCGAGATATTTAAGAGCCCCTGAAATTTATTATAAAATATTAAAACATGCAAAAAATAAATTTGTTCCTTTAAAAAATATCTGTGATATTGTTTATGGTATAAAAACCGGAGCTAATGATTTCTTCTATTTAACGGATGATACCGAAGAACTAAAAAAAATGTCCGACAAAGAGACTTTAGATTTATTAGGTGAGAAAATAATTAACCGCGATAAATTCTTTTCAAAATTCGGCTGGTACTACTCAGATTTGATGAAAAGGCATTACAAAATCGAAAGGCAATTCATCAAACCATTATTCAAAACACAAAAAGAAGCAAAAAATCTGGATGTCGATTTTGATAAACTAAAATATGTCGTTCTTATTTGTAATCATACAAAGAAAAAATTAAAGAATTTCAAATATAAAGTACTTGATTACATTTTAGATGCTGAACAACATGAGGAAGCACCGCAATACAACCCATCATGTGAAAGCAGAAAATCGGAGGAAAAAGGAAGGGATTGGTATATGCTTGGAAATGACATACCAATCGGCGATTTTATTTTTCCTTCAAAAATAGGTGAAAAATTTCGATTAATTGATAATCGAAAATCAATGGTCTATACAGACAAAGTCAATTATAACATTTTAGTTAGAAGTAATTACAAAGAATATTCCAGCCTGATTTTCCTTTATTTAAATAGTATTACATTTCGTTTTTTCATTGACCTGTTTTCGAGGCAATTAACAGGTAATCAAACTATAAGTGATGTGGATGTTAATTTGCTTGAAAAGACATTAATTCTAAAACCTGAATTGTTAGCAGAAAAGAAATATGAATTAAAAACGATATTCGATTCGATTAAAAACAGGGAACAAGTTACAATATATGACGAGGTTAATCAATCGGATAAAAGAAAATTAGATGAAATTATTTTTGGAACATTAGGTTTAAGCTCTGAAGATGTTAATGAATTATATTCGGAATCCTGCAAATATGTAAAGGACAGACAGGTTAAATCGGAATCCATTAAAACATCAAAAAGTAAAAACAAATTAAATCATTCCGATGCCCTTAAATTCATAAAGGAAAGATTCGATGATATTAGAAAATATGATGTTCTTATTCATAGCATGGTATGTAAAGAATTCAGGTCTTATAATTTAAAAGTAAAATTCCCACCGAATTACAAGTCTCATACCGATAATTTCTTCGATGAAAAATTATATGTTTATTTTATCGAAGACAATTCAAAAAGATATCCATTGATATTCGATAATGTTTGGCAAGTCATGCTGTTTGAATTTTTAGTCAGGACAATCGAAATTAAAGAAATGATTATTAATATCCCTGTAAAATCTGAAGATGCTAAAGAAGTTCTTTTGGCTTTGAAAGAAGATTATGAAAACAATATCGGTTTAATAAAAAGCCTTTTAAAAACAAACAGAATAAATATCAGCGAAAAAAGTATTTATAAAACATTAATTTTTGAAAAGAGCAATAATAATACAAATAGCTTGTTTCAATGATTGCATTTATAAGAAATACCCTCCTTTAAAATATTTTCGTTTAAAGGCAATTTTTTACTTAATTATATATAGACATAAAAAATCATATTTCATTATATTTGCACAATTGATAAAAAAGTCTAAAGTAAAATTGATAATTAATGAGTCAGATAAACAGTAAAGAAAAACCTTCGTTAGTTCCAACCCTCGGTTTGTTCACAACTGTCGCAATTGTTATCGGAGCAGTAATAGGTTCGGGTATTTTTAAAAAACCTTCTTTAATGGCATCACAGCTCGGTTCACCAGAACTGCTGATAGCAGTCTGGATTATTGCAGGTGTTATTACTCTTTTCGGAGCTTTGACAAATGCCGAAATTGCAAGCATGATTACAGATACAGGGGGACAATACATTTATTTCCAGAAAATGTACGGGGATTTAACAGCATATTTTTACGGCTGGGCAATTCTTGCAGTGATTCAGACCGGCTCGATTGCTTCGATTACATACATTTTCTCGGATTATACTCAATACTTTTTTATACTACCGAGATTTTCCCGCGCTGTCGAGCAGGGTTTTATCATTCACATACCTTTAATAGGAAATATTTTTCCTTTGGCTAACATAGGTGTGAAACTTCTTACAATTTTCGTAATCATGTTTCTCAGCGGTGTCAATTACTTAGGTGTATTGCTCGGGGGAAGGGTTTCCAGCTTTTTTACTGTAATGAAAGTTCTTGCAATTCTTATTCTCGTTGTTCTCGGTTTCGCATTGGGAAACGGTTCTTTCAATAATTTCACGACAAGCTCACCATCAATTATAAATAACGGGACAACTGTATTCGCAGGAATAGTTATGGCTATTTCCGGTGCGTTTTGGGCTTATGACGGATGGAATAACATTACATATATTGCCGGTGAAGTTAAAAAACCACAGTTAAATATTCCGAGGAGCTTAATCATAGGTACATTTGTCGTAATTTTTGTTTATGTTCTAATAAACCTTGTATATTTGTATGTCCTGCCTATTGATAAAATGGCAGGCTCAACACTTGTGGCCTCGGATGTAGCAAAAACAATTCTCGGTCCGATTGGAGGAGGATTAGTTGCCGCCGCAGTAATGATTTCGACATTTGGTACATCTAACGGAACAATCATGGTCAGCGCAAGAGTGTATTATGCGATGGCACATGAAAAAATGCTTTTCCCCGGAATCGGCAATGTGCATCCAAGATTCAGGACACCTGCAAATGCACTTGTTTTGCAGGCAATATGGGCATCCTTGCTTGTATTGAGCGGGACATTCGATATTTTGACGGATATGTTAATTTTTGTAAGCTGGATATTTTACGGTCTCGGTGCGTTCGGCGTCTTCGTTTTAAGAAAAAAGATGCCCGATACGCTAAGGCCTTATAAAGTAATCGGATATCCTTTCATTCCGGCTGTATTTGTAATCTTTGCTGCTGCTTTTGTAGTATTCACGCTTTATAATGATATTCAAAATTATATAGAGGGTAAAGTGCAAATAATTAATTCTCTTTTCGGGATTTTACTTGTTTTGATTGGAGTTCCTTTTTATATTTATTTCAGAAAAAAAAATAATTTTTCAGAAACAAACAATAATAATTCATGAAAAAAGACTTTAATTGTGAGCCTTAATTATAATCAGAGGCTAAAAATACTATGGATGTTATAGTAAAAAAAAGTTCATTAATTATTAAGCATATGAGGTAAATATGGCATCAGAAGTATTAACCATCCACTCACAGACACCTGAAATCCGAAAAATCAGCATAGTAGCCAACGCTTTGAAAGACGGGGCTGTTATCCTATATCCGACAGATACAGGGTTTACACTGGGCTGTGCATTGGAGAACAAACAGGCTATCAACAGAATCCGCACAATCAGAAGATTGCCGGCAGACAAGGCATTGACATTTCTTTGCGAATCTCTTTCAAACGTAGCATCTTTTGCAAAAGTATCAAATACAGCTTACAGAACAATTAAAAGGCTTATTCCCGGCCCTTATACTTTCGTTTTGCCGGCATCAAAAGAAGTTCCTAAGTTCGCTCAAAATCCAAAAAGAAAAACTGCAGGAATAAGAGTACCCGATAATGTATTATCCCAATTGTTATTAAAAGAGTTCGGAGCCCCGATTATCTCCATTTCAGCTAAATTCGGTGATGAACTTCCTATTAGTAACGCTGAAACATTAATCAAAAAATTTATGCCTCTCGTTGACATAGCAGTAAGGTCAGATAAATATAATTTCGTCGGTGAATCTACGGTTATTGATATGACAACCGATGAATTCACAATTATCAGGCATGGAGCAGGGATTACAAAGGTACTCGATTACGTTGATATTGAAAATCCCTGATTATGTATTATTTTAACCGCCTGTTAATACGTCAGGCGGTATTTTTTTTGTCGTTAGTATGGAACAAAAAGATAATTTAAAAGAAGAAGAAAAAAGACAAGGTGTGCTTTACATTGTATCCACACCAATAGGAAATGACGATGACATGTCATCAAGAGCCCTGAAGGTTCTGAAAAACTGCGACCTTATTATCTGCGAGGAAGAAAAGCCTGCCGTAAAGATTCTTAGAAAAAACAATATTTCAAAAGATGTTGCTTCCCTTAACGAACATAATGAAAATGACAAATCCGAGACTTATATCAAAATGCTCGATGAGGGTAAAAAGCTTGCCCTGATTTCCGATTGCGGTACACCAGTTTTTGCCGACCCCGGTTTGAAATTGGTGCAAAAAGCCATCAGGAGAAATATTCAGATTGTTGTCGTACCGGGTGCATCGAGCATTATGACAGCTATTGTCAGAAGCGGTTTTCCAATAGATACGTTTTTATTCGCAGGTTTTTTAAGCCGGAATAATGACGAACGTTACAAACAAATGAAAAACCTCAGCAATGAGCCTCGCACCGTTATTCTTTTGGAAGCACCGTACAGGATACTCCCGATTCTTGAAACCGCAGTCGATATCATGCCTAACAGGAGAGCTTATATAGGATGCAACCTGACTATGCACTTTGAAACGAATCATTACGGAACCTTCAAAGAGCTTTTTGATAAATTCAGAAATCTCAAATTCAAGGGTGAGTTTGTTATCGTTTTCGATGGCAATTATTTCCATGATAAATCACCGAATGCTTACAATGAAAAATCAAAACAAAAAAAACCCGAATTAAAACTTCGGAAATTTTTTCCAGGAAACAGGGACAGAGACAGAAATCGGGACAAAAGCAGGGATAAAAACAGCGGCAGAGACAGAAAGCCTTATAGCGGCAGGGACGGCAGTTACGGAAGGTACAGCAGCAGAGATAGGGACAGAAGACGATAACAGTGAAAATAATAATATAAATTATTCAGTGTTCATTAATTATCCCTATTCTCAGGTCTTCCCCTTTTTTCGCGTTAAAACGTTGGAGTCGTACTTAAAATATTCATTAAAAATTGAATTTTTATATGATTCTGTAATGTTTTCAATTTCACCTATTGTCAATGCCTTTATTACCTGCAATATATAGCTGTCAATAGTTACCAGAACTTCATCGCGGGGTTGTGTTTCCCTGTTTTTAATGTCCGTATTGAGTATTTCCATTGCATAGGCGGTTATAGCTTTTACGTCGTTAATTCTGCGTTCGCTTAAAATATCATTCGTTGCAAGCCCGGCAGGGTCTCCACCCCTGTGTACGAGCCTTCCGTTATGATTTACAAATCCGAAAGCTATCCTCACAAAAAATTCCCAATCAAATGCCATCATTTTTTTATTAATTGATAATTTACAAAATTCAAAAACTCAATTTATCAAATTCTGACTGTTTAATTATGATGTGATAAATAAATTCTGAATCTTATTCAGCTTAATAAACTTTTCACCTCAGCACCACAAAGGGCTTTGAATGTATTTTTCCTTTGTCGTTGATGACAGCAAAATAAGCACCGGCAGGAAGCTTGGACACATCGAACTCAATTTCATTTTCGTTTATCCAAATCCAGCATCGAATTTCATCAGTATAAAATTACCTATAACAAATTACGGGGCTCAAAAAATCTTCAATTCCTTTGGACAGGAAATAGAAAGTATAAAGCAAAAGAGAATAAACGAAAATGAAATTGAGTTCGATGTGTCCAAGCTTCCTGCCGGTGCTTATTTTGCTGTCATCAACGACAAAGGAAAAATACATT
>DAHXMP010000170.1 GCA_027371665.1 Bacteroidota bacterium
CTTTGGGAGTCATACCAAGAGCAGAACTGCTAAATGCCGAAACTCTTCAGGTTGGAGACCAGATTGATGTTTTCATCGAAAAAATGGAAGATACCGAAGGCAAACTTATACTATCCCGCCGCAGAGCTGATTTCATGAGAATCTGGGAAGACATTCTCAAATTATATGAAAAACAGGAAGTAATTCAGGTCAGAATCCTCAGAAGAATAAAAGGAGGCATGGTTGTTGACTTATTGGGTATCGAAGCTTTTCTTCCGGGTTCACAAATTGATGTTCGCCCTGTACGCGATTTCGACAGTTGGGTGGGCAAAACAATTGAAGTTAAAGTTGTTAAGGTAAACCATCCGAGTGAAAATGTCGTTGTCAGTCATAAAATACTTCTTGAAGAACAATTAAGCGAACAACGTCATGAAATAGTTTCCAAGCTTGAAAAAGGACTGGTGCTTGAAGGCACTGTAAAAGCCATTTCAGATTTTGGTGTATTCGTAGATTTGGGTGGTGTTGACGGATTGGTACATATCACAGATTTATCCTGGGGAAGAGTAACTCATCCGAGTGAAATTGTCAAGCTCGACCAGGTTGTCAAAGTAGTTGTACTTGATTTCGATGAAGAAAAGAAGAGGATATCACTGGGCATGAAGCAACTTACTCCACATCCCTGGGATACCATTGGTGAAAGATATGAACCCAACACTAAGGTAAGCGGAAAAGTTGTCAGCTTAACCGATTACGGAGCATTTATTGAAATTGAAAAGGGCATCGAAGGTTTAATTCACATCAGTGAAATGTCCTGGACTCAACATGTCAAGCATCCTTCACAAATCGTTTCAATGGGACAAATAATCGATGCTATTGTTCTCAACATAGACAAGCAGGAGAAAAAACTTGCTCTCGGTATGAAGCAATTGGAACCTGACCCATGGGCTGATTTGATGCAGAAGTATCCAGTTGGTTCTAGACACAAAGGAATAGTCAGGAACCTGACTAATTTCGGTGTATTCATCGAGCTTGAACCCGGTGTTGACGGTTTGGTTCACATAAGCGACCTATCCTGGACAAAGAAAATCCGCCACCCCGGTGAATTTGTTAAAAAAGGCGATGAAATCGAAGTAATTGTTTTAAGCATTGACCCCGAACAGAGGCGTATAGCTTTAGGTCATAAACAAATCAATGATAATCCATGGGATTATTTCCAGGATAAATACAAAATAGCAGCCGAAACAGAAGCAAAAATAGAAAGAATCATCGAGAAGGGTGTTATCGTAGAACTTCCCGATGGAGTTGACGGTTTTGTCCCAATTTCTCAGCTTGCTTTTGCACCTGTAAGAACCATTAGCGAATATTTTAATATCGGCGATAAGCTACCACTTAAGGTCGTTGAATTCGATAAAGAAGCTAAAAAAATTGTTTTATCTGTCGTCGAATACCTGAGAGGCAAAGATACTACAATTATTGATGAATATATAGCTCAACATCCAGTTCCGAATTCCGAAAAATTTGCTAAAGACCCCCAACTTCGTCATGAATATCGCCCTGAAGAAAGTAAAACAGAATCTTTCGAATTTCCTGATTTTGATGGTATAGGCAAGGAGGAATTTACTAAAGGCAGTATAATAACCCCTCCTCCTACACATGTTCCTGAAGAACTGATTATTTCAGATAAAGAAGAAATTGAAACTATTATTGAAGAACCTGAAAAAATCACAACATCCGGCAACGATGATATTCAGTTATCGATACCGGTTTAGGAATACCGCATGACGAACTTAATTCCATATTCGATAAATTTAAACAGCTGTCGAATCAACAAATGACCGATAAGCCTAAGGGAACTGGTCTCGGACTTTATATATGCAAACAGATTGTCGAGCATTACGGCGGTAAAATTTGGGCGGAAAGCCGGATTGGCAAAGGAAGCGTTTTTTCGTTTATTTTACCGGTAATTTTCGATAAAAATATGGATAATATTTACCGGGATTTAATTACCCTCCGCCCGGTAAATAAAAATAACGGTCAACTTAAAGATTTAATTAATGTAATTTCTTTAAAGGAGTAAAAATAAATGGTAAAAATTTTA
>DAHXMP010000182.1 GCA_027371665.1 Bacteroidota bacterium
AACGGTATCGAACACCACTGAATTTGTACCTTTGAGAATTAATGTGCCTGAAGTTCCGGCTAAGGCGGTTGAACCAACATTAATACTCAACGAACCATTGACAAAATCAGAAGCAGCATAATTATTTTTGGATACTGTAAATCCTTTTGATGGAATAACATACACTGAATCAACCGTATTATTAACAGACAAAACATTTAATGGATACGTATTTCCATTCTTCTCGACCTCAATATTCTGTTCAAAAAACTGACAAATTAGGTTTAGTATAGGTAAACGGAATTTTTTTAACCATTGTGCCACTTGTAAGTGTAATTGAATCGGCTGTCAGCGGGGTTGAATAATTTAAAGATGCCGTAAAGGTAACACCACAAGGTGCATCGGCGGCAGCAATTGTAGTTTTATCCAATGTGATTCCGGCTGGAGCAGCTATTGAAATATCGTTTGTAAGGGCATTCCCTGTTACTGTTATCTGAGCCGATTTATTAACATTCGAAAATGCAATGGATGCAGGATTGTAAACAATATTGAGATCGGTACTTAAAGACAAATTCAGATTTGTTACTCCAAACCAAGCCCATGCCCCATTAAAGGTTATATAATATGTCCCCGCGGCTGTGGATGAAAATGTATACGTACCATGACGGTAAACATTATTCTTACTTGTCGACGTAAAAGTTTGGGAGCTTAGCCTGCCGGTTCCGCTAACCGTGGTACTGATTCCTACGGTGATATTCTGAGGAGGAGTGGCACTACCGCCACACACATAATCGAAGCTAAAAGTGTACATTTTACAAGCCTGTAAAGTTACAGGATAAGCATAATACGATTTTGAATAAGCACTGCCATCCCAGCGAAACATCAATTGACGCGTGGTAGAAGTTGAACCATCTGACTCATTGGTGAATCCGGTAAAACCACCAGAAACATTATAATCTCTGAATCGGCTTCCTCCGGAACTATTAGCAACTGACCACGGGATTGCAGTTTGAGTGTCGCTTTGCCATCCAATACTGTCGGGACGAGACCCTGTGCCTGTTTTCCCATTTCC
Source organism: Bacteroidota bacterium (assembly GCA_027371665.1). Taxonomy (GTDB): domain Bacteria; phylum Bacteroidota; class Ignavibacteria; order Kapaibacteriales; family UBA2268; genus DAHXMP01. The sequence continues at coordinate 1,052 of DAHXMP010000182.1, forward strand.
ATCCCATCCTGCAAGCAGATTCTGGGCGTTGACTGGAAAAAACATCATTGCTGTAAAGAACAATGATAAAATGAAAGTAATTTTTTTCATGACA
>DAHXMP010000185.1 GCA_027371665.1 Bacteroidota bacterium
TCATTGCTTTATGTATTAGCAAAATTAAAAAATTAATTTGACTAAGTACTCTTGTTCATAAATACAGTGGTGTATAAAATAATGGTTACACCTCAATTGTCCCGTAGGGACGACATATTTATAGAAAAATGTAATAAAGTAAATCAAAGTCCCATAGGGACGATATATTAGAGATATATTTAATAAATTTATTAGACAGCATCATCTATTTCGTCCCTACGGGACTTTAATATGTCGTGGTTTATTGTATCCTTCTAACAAACCATTACGCAGCCGGAACCAATTTTAAGTTAAACGAACTAGCTTGTTTAATTAAATATTTTAGTTTTTGTTGCTCATATTTTTCTTGATACTTTTTAAGACCAACTTCTACATATTCCACCCCTTTAGTCATAATATTATAGTACATAACCGCAAGTTTTCTTGCCGTAGCTTTATTAGCTACTAAAGGACCATGCTTTGATTTTATACGACGATAAAAGCCTCCCAAAGCTGTGTTCTTACTCTTGGCTACACCTTGAACTGCTATTTTGAATAATTGTCCGGCTCTTGTATTTATTTTTTCTTTTTTCCTTTTTCTGCCCTTACCGGATTTATTAACCCTTGGTGCTAATCCTAACCAACTTGTAAAATGCTTCTCCGTTTTCCATGCCGATAAATCTATTCCTATTTCACTGGTCAGTTGTATTATCATTGTATCGCTTATTCCAACCACCTGTTCTGTATCCTTACCACCTGTTAGTTTCAGTATTAAATTATGAAGCGATTCTATCTTCATTCTGTTGGGCGAATTGTTATGCTTTGATGACCCTTTCGATTTTATCTCTTCTTTATCCTTTGTCATCTCTTTCAATATTTTCTCAATCTCTTTATCGCATTCAGTTAATCTTTGCTGATAAAATTCCCATCCTTCCAATGCTTGCTTTAATAAAAATATATGTTCTTTCCGGTAATTGCCTTTTAATGATTCCAGTACCTCTTTCCCCTTTTTATCTCTTATGGACTTATCGCATAATTCCAATAACTTCCATTCGTCTTTCTCTCCGCCTATTATTGCTTTCAATATCCTTATCCCGCTTATACCTGTTATATGACTTATTACATTTGTTAATTTTATATTCATTAGTTCTAATGCTTTTTGAATATGTTGTATATGCTGCGAGCCCATGCTTATATTATCATCCCGAAGTCTTACATAGCTCCTTAGCATCCTTATTTGTTGCGGAGGTATAAATGATGCCCTCAATAATCCATAGCTGTGTAATGTCCTTAACCACTGACAATCTAATACATCTGTTTTTCTGCCCGGAACATTCTTTGCGTGTTTCCCATTTACAACATATACCTCGAAGCCTTCTGATTCTAACATCTCAAAGAATGCTATCCAATATATCCCCGTAGCTTCCATTACCACTGATTTTATCTTTTTGCCTTTTAGATATTCTATTGCTTGCTTATAGCATTCTGTATACGTGCCATAATTAACTACCTCTTCGCTTTCTGTAGTGGCCATGAATATCTTTTCGCTGCCCACGTCAATCCCCGCAACTTCTCCTTTCATTCTTACTAAGTCGTCCATCTTTTTTATCCTTAAAATTATTCCGTTTAATAAATATTGCGATACACAGCCCGAAGGTGGATTTTTATCGTATACTTCTAAACGGGATATTCAATTAAATCTCTTTAACTGAATTCACCAATTACTTTGCCACTAGCTTCGGAACAAGCCTATAAAGCGGGCAATAATGCACCATGAAAATACCTGTCACTTGCTTTATATCGCTTCTCCAAATTTACGGTTTGTTTTCATTTTTTGTAAAAGCTTGCTTTTATCTTTGCCTATAAATATGTCGTCCCTAAAGGGACTCGATTTCATTTTCACATTTCTGGTCTATAAATATTCCGCCTCTAACGAGGCCGAGACTCAAAAAGCTTTTCTGTTTTTCTTTGTCCCGATAGGGACAAAATATTTATAGAATAATCGACCAAGGACAAAACAAAGTCCCGTAGGGACAACATATATCTATATTATTACATTTATTAAAAACATTTTTTCACATCCATATCTCATTTTTCAAACAACATCGCTTCCAATTATCCAATCAGATTCATTTCCCAACAAACCTAAACCTGGCTTATATAAATTCTCATCACTCTGAACCCAATAGCCGTTTATGTCTTCTATATAATTTGCATTCTTTATGCTGTTAAAAATGTTTATTGGAACATTAACAATGTATCGCTGCAGTTTTCTTAATAATTCTTTTGATGGATTGTATCTTAATTGCTTTATTAAAGTTCTGCTGTCCTTTTTTGTTTTCTTACTTTCGTACCAAACAATTATGCTAAGCTGCTTTGTCGAATCAATCATATTAAAATTTTCTGCAAAGGTTTTAAAGGCAAAATAAAAATCGGAAGAGCTGTTTAAGATGTGATATTCAAAATCAGCTTTATCAAAGGTATTTAGATTTGAATAAAGATTTTTATAATATTCTGAATAAATACTTGGGAGTAATTCGAGGTTTGTTTTGTTTCTTATTACTGCCTTTCCTGCATCTTCTGCCTTTCTTAAAAAACCTATTGGCGAAGGTTTGGGCGGAACGAAAACAACAACATTGCCGCCGTCATTTAATTTATTTTCTCTATTGCATCTTCCGGCAGCCTGAGCGATGGAATCGAGTCCTGATAATGCACGGTAAACTATAGGAAAATCAATATCGACTCCAGCTTCAACAATCTGTGTACTGATAACTCGAACTGATTCATTATTCTTCAATTTGTTTTTTATATCCGAAATAACTTCACTTCGTTCTTCGCCGCACATATAACCCGAAAGATGAATACTACCTTCCGGCATTAATTTATGAATTTGCCTGCAATCATCTTTTCTATTTACAATGCAGAGCACCTGTTCATAAGATTTTAATTCTTCTGCAATTTCTTCATAGGTTTTAGTTTGAGTTAAGTTCTCCGGCAGTTTTATATGTACTCTTTTAAAATTTAAAGCGAGTGAGTCGGGGTCATTAATTATTTCGGTTACATTATCAAGTCCGTCAATTATTGAAGTATCACTCCCGATTTTTCCTTTGAATGCTGGCTGCGTTGCGGACATCAGTAATACAGTAACGCCAAAATATTTTACCAATCCCTTTAGCACACTGATAATTGGTTTTAAATAATCTGTTGGAATCATTTGAGCTTCATCAAGAATAATCACACTGTTCGCGATGTTGTGTAATTTTCTGCAAGCAGATGTTTTACTGGCAAATAAAGATTCGAAAAGCTGAACATTTGTGGTAACTATTATTGGTGCATCCCAGTTTTCCTTTGCAAGACGATTTTTATGA
>DAHXMP010000187.1 GCA_027371665.1 Bacteroidota bacterium
GTTTGGGAACATGTTTCTTTATAAGTTCAATTGCATTATCAATTAGAAGTCCGGTTGGAGCACCGCTTTTTGTTCTTAAAATTAAACCACCTTCAGGATTTTCGGAAAATGAACTGATTCCGGCAATTTTTAAGGCACAAGAATTCACCCAAATTGCATGCCCATCAATTCTTGTGAAACACACAGGTATGTCGGGGAAGTATTTATCGAGAATAGAAGTATCCGGTTGTTCTTTACTTATCCATAATTCTTCATTCCATCCTCTTGCTGTTATCCATTCCCCGGTTTGTTGGCCTTGTTTATAAGCTATTTCAGCACAATGTTCCGGGCTTTTTGAATCAGCAAGGTTTATCCCCAAAAGCTTTGAACCCAGTGCTGAAATGTGCCCGTGAGAATCCGTGAAACCCGGATAAGCCCAGGCATCAGGAAATAACAGGGTAGAATTATCAGATATGATTTTTACATAACCGTCTTTAAATTCCAAAGATTCAATAACACCCTTGTTTATAATTATATTGCCTTGGAAAGGGGACATAAATTATAAAAATAATTATTTATAGTTCAAATAAATTTTATTTTTTGCTAAAACAAAAAAATGCCGGCTTTGCAACCGGCATTTTTGCCTTTGAAGGTAAATGATAAAAGTTTTTTATGCCGGGACTATGCAGTCAACAGGACATACTACTTTGCATTGCGGTTCATCAAAATGACCGACACACTCGACGCATGTATTAGCATCGATAACAAATATTTCGCTGCCTTCAGAAATTGAATTTGTCGGGCATTCAGGTTCACAAGCCGCACAATTAATGCATTCTTCCGTTATCTTTAAAGCCATTTTTCTACTCCAACAGTTTAGTTACAAAAATATCAGCTTTAAGCTGACATAAGTATAAACGAAAATCAAAATTAATAATTTTTTTGAGAGTAAAAAAATATTTCGTTCAAAGATTAAATAAACTTTTCCAGTCTATAGTTGGGGCAAGATGTTTATCGTCCATATGTGTTGCAATTGCAGGAATAGGAATCCATAATTTCCATTTTTTTCCAAAAATTATCTGTCTCCATCCAAAAAGCCAGCCTTTGACAAATATTTTAAACATTTGTCTGTCAAATAAAAGATATTTTAAAAAATTCAACGGATTTTGGAGCTTATATTTCGTAAGACTAAACCATAAACTTGCATCGAAATTTTTTGCCCTGTATGTAAGAAAAGTTTTTTTTGCCCTTTTTAAGTTTGCTTTACTTGCAAGAAAAGTCATAGTTGTTGACGCACCTGTTCGCCAATGGTGAATACCGAATGAACGGATTTCGCTTTTGTAATTGTGTGCATCATTCTCATAATAGTCGAGATGGTCGTAAGGTGAGATGAAATGAATATCTTTATTGCTTTTCAGAAAATCCAGCATTTCGGGAAATTGATTTGCAACATAAAAATAGTCATCTTCAGCAAAAAAAATATAATCAGAATTATCCTGCGATAATAAGACTTCAACTTGTTTGCCGAATGAACCGGGATTGCCCGCACATAGTAATTCTATAAATTCAAGTTTTTCTTCATTAAAAAATTTCAGAAATAATTCTTTATATTCCGGAGGACAATTATCTAGAATTACCCACATTTTGAAATTTAAATTTCCCAAAGAATCCTTGAATGATTTCAGGCAAAGTTCGGATAATTTATATTTATCATCGGCAAAAACCGGAGGCACTTTTGAAACCTTCGGATAAATACGGTAAGCTATTGCAAGGTCATATTCTTGAGGCATCTTTTCACACGTATTAATTAAATATAATGTCGTATTCGACAAGTTTTCTGTATAAAGTTCTTTCGCTGATACCAAGTGCTTTTGCTGCCTGTCTCCTGTTACCGCCAAACTTTTTTAAAGCAATTGCAATCAATTTTTTTTCAACTTCCATGAGATTAAGCTCTTCATCTTTTAACACATCATCATCCTGAATTATGCTGACAGGTTCAACTGTTTCCCTTTCCATTAAACTTTCTTTCATGTCCTCGAAACGTGAATTAAAAGATATCAAAAATCTTTTTATATCAGAAATATCGTTTTTAATTTCAAGCAAAGAACGAAAAACCAGCTCGAGCTCCAACCTCGACGATTCTCCGCTTCCCGTAACGGGTATGAGTGAAACTTCATCTGCAAGCGGCTGTTTGTTTGCCGGTGGTAAGGCAGGGGCGAAATGTCTTCTCAGAATGTCAGGTGTTATATAAGTTGCTGATTCGAGAGTAATCATTGTTTCAATCAGGTTTCTCAGCTCCCTAACATTTCCATTCCAATACTGGCTCTGAAGCATTTTGACTGCATCCTCTGAAATCCCGTCGAATTTGAGGCCAAGTTTTTCACATGTTTTATTGGCAAAAAAATTAACCAATAAAGGAAGGTCTTCGGTATGCCTTCTTAATGGCGGTAGTTCTATGACAACTGAATTTAGACGAAAGAATAAATCCTGCCTGAAATTTCCATTATTAACTTCCTGGTTTAAATCCCTGTTAGTTGCAGCAATCACCCTTATATCAACTTTTTTCAGGTTTGTAGAACCAAGCCTTGTGAATTCCCCTGATTCCAAAACTCTCAAAAGTTTTACCTGTGTCCCTATTGGCATTTCCCCGATTTCATCAAGGAAGATTGTTCCTTTATCAGCAACTTCAAAAAATCCCTTACGCTGCTCAATGGCACCTGTAAAAGCCCCTTTTTCATGCCCGAAAAGTTCCGATTCAAGAAGTGTTTCCGGAATAGCTCCGCAATTTACACTTATGAAAGGTAATTTTTTTCTTTCACTTAAACCATGTATTGCATTGGCAAAGATTTCCTTTCCTGTTCCTGTCTCACCTGTTATTAAAACAGTCAGGTCAGTCGGAGCTGCCTGCATGAGTTTTCGTATGGCATCAATGATAGGCTTTGACCTGCCTATGATTCCAAACTTTTGCTGTATGAGAGAGAAGTTATTTTTATCGTCTGCTGATTGAACCATTACACAAAAATTATTATTCCACTTAGTTTAAAAACTGACTAAAAATTTTACAAAATAAAATACAAACACCTTTTTTCAATTTCATAGTTTATGATTCTTCAGCCACTCATCCCATCCGCCGGCAAAAAGGTAAACTTTTTTAAAATCAAAATTAATCATATCCCTAACAACAGCGTGGCTCAAATCACATAAACCACCATCACAATATACAACATAGATTTTATTTCTGTTGAGGCGGTTGATTTTGCTAAAATAATCATTTTCATTTTCTTCATAAGGATATATGTTTATTGCACTGCCAATATGTGATTCTTTATATAATGCCTGAGGCCTGGCATCTATGAATATAACATCAGGATTCCCTAGCAATTTTATGACTTGTTTGTATGTTACAAGGAGATATTTGTGCTGAGTTTTATTTGTTGTATCCTTTATAATTTTTTTATTACCCGAATCATTTGAAGAAATTGAAATGTTGTTTTTACCGGAAGTATCTTTCAAAACATACAAGGAATCATCATTGTTTTTAGCTGTGTCCTTTCCTTGCTTTAAGTCATTAAATAGTACTGAATCAGGAACAAAATAATTTTTTTCTCCGTCAAACAGGGAAAATGGTTTATCCGAAAATAAATTAAAAATTATTCCTATTATACAGGCGGCGAAAATTATACTAATGGCTTCATAAATTGTTTTCTTCATAATAACCAAGCATTATTTAAAATTTCTTTTTCTTCTTATAATTTCATATGCGAAATTCAATTCTTTGGTTTTTCTATCTGCCAGTTCTTTTAATTCTTCTCCTAAATTTGCAACCTTGTCAGGATGATATTCTGTAATTTTTTTCTTATAAGCAGTTTTAATCTCATCAATTGAAGCACAATCATCTAATCCTAATATTTTCAGAGCCGTTTCATAATTCATTTTAATATTTGAATCGAAATTTCTTTCAGGATTATTTAAATTAATATTATTTTCTTTATTTAGCTCATCAATATTTTTCCTCAAATCATTGTCTGAATCAAATTCGGTTAATATATCACTTTCTACTGAGCCATATATAGAAAATGGTGTTTTATATGTAGTTTCCGATTTCAAAATTTTGGTTATTCTTTTAAAAATTTGACCCATGATTATTTTTAATTGATAATTGTCATAGTTTAAAATAATTTTTCATTAAATGTACTGCTTCTTCGCTAAATTCAGTATAAATTTTTTATTTCTGATAAATTAATTGTTTTGCCGAATATTTATTAATAATATTGTTTATTTCAATCCAAATGTTACAAAAACAAACTAATGGTTTATTAATTAAATGCTTTTGAAGTAAAGTCAAAATAGCCGAATATTCAAGTAATGTGCCTGTACTATCTGGAAAGACAATATATCCGTCTCCAATATTAACTAATTCAACTAATCAATCGAGATAAGATTCTCTACATATTTCCTCATCAATAAAAATATTTTTCTTCCTGCTTTCATCATTTGCTAAAGTAACACCTATTCTCCTAGGGTTAATATTTTCAGCACCCTTGAGTGCGGCTTCCATGATTCCTCCTTATCCTCCAGTTGCAATGTGAAATCCGGATAAAGCCGGTATTTTACCGGTTTTTTCAGCATCTTTATACTGAGCTGAATCCTTTTTTACATCTGAATTTCCAAATATAGAAATAATCGGCATTTCCAACACTTTTTACAAAATTAAAAAGACGAATTAATTAGAAACATGATTTTTGAAAGAATTCTATCAGCTTAATGATATTTTAGAATTTGAGTCCAATTGAGAAATATCCTGTCAAAGGTCCCCATGCAATTCCATTGGGATTTTTAATAAAATAGAAACTTTTTCCAAGCGAAAAATTTGCAGGGCCAACAGGAGTATCAAAACTTATTCCACCTCCGATACCATGCGTAAATTGATTGAATTTTATTTCGTTTGGGAGAGCCCATACGGCTCCAAGGTCATATCTGCCGGAAATATATGTATCGAAGAAAAGTTTATAAGGGAATTTAAGCCTGTATTCGAGGGAGGCTTTAACAATTTGCCGTCCTCTTTGCTCATCTTCTCTCATACCATAGAAATTATCCTGGCCCCCCAAGCTGAAAAACTCAGTGAATGGCATTGTTTCATCTCCAAAACCGAATAAAAGCAGAGGCTTAAAAGTACTTCTGCCAATGGAAAAATTCTCGGCATACTGAAGATATGCTTTTGAATAACTTACTGAATTTATCGTTTGGAACAATGCTGTCTCAAGTGAAATGTTCAAAATTCTTCCACTTGTCGGAAAATCAGACCTGTCTTCAGTGTCGAAAAGTGTCCCGACTTTCAGGGAATAAATCGGTTCATATGAAGGTTTATTTTCCTGTCCTTTATCATAATACCTTTGATTTTCAAATCTGACTTCAACCGATAAAGTCCCTTTTTTTTCAATTTGAGTTCCGAAACCTCCAATGATTCCTAATCTTTCTTCGGTTGTTTCACCATTTTGAAGTGCCTGGAATCTATCGGGAGGTAAATCTTTTCTGTATTCGTATTTATAAATGTTATAGTTGTTATAAAATCCGTGCAGGCTGAATGTAAGCATTGTTTCAAATATTCTTGGTATTTCAAAACTTAATGAAGATGCAAAATTCCTTATACCTCCAGCTATTCTTGCATCAATCCTGTCACCCAGATTTAGGAGATTATCCTGAACGAGTTCCAAACCGAACTGAGCGTATCTCTCGTTATCAACTCTTTCAGCCAGTCTGACGGTTTGTGTGCCAAGTTCTTTTACTTTGATAGTCAGGTCAATACTTTTTTTATCATCCGCTTTATTCAATTCGATATCTACATCACTGAATAAACCAGATGACATTAGGTTTTCCCAGCCATTCATAACCTTATTGATATTTACGGGCTCACCTCTATTTATATTAATGTCTCTAAGGATGAGAAAATCTTTTGTAGTTTTATTGCCCTGTATCTTTATAGAATTAAGACGGCCTGCATCAACTGTAACAGATAATCTGCCGTTATTTTCATCAAAGTCGGTTTTATAAATTGATGCTGTAGAATAACCGGCATTTCTTAATAAACGAAGAATTCTTTCTTCAATCATTTGTTTCGTTTGATTGTTGAAAATATCTAAGCCTTCTATAAATTCGTTGTGATATTTATTTAAATCTAACTTTTCATAGTCCAGCCAATTGACGTTAACAGAATAAACAAGAGGGTATTTTAATGCAATTAATTTCAGAATAAAGTCTCCTGCACCGGATTTAATCAGTTCATAATCAACTTGCTTATAATGATTAGCCTCGGGAAGTTTTCTTAAAAGAAGAATCAAACTTGCAATGCCTTCAGGTGACATTGTTTTGACAAAATCAGAAATAATTGATGAATCCTTAAGTGAAAATCCTGATGTTAAAACTTTTAAATGAATAATTTGTTCTTTGTATTTATTTAAGGGTTCAATGTAATTATGTTCCATCAGTGAATCATCTTTCCTGGTAATTAAATCTTTTATTTTTTGGAGATAGGTTTTTGCAGTTTCTTCACCTGTTGAAATCAATGAATCCAGATGTGTAAAATCATCATTTGTATGATTTTTTATTTTAGGAGTAATTAAAACATCAGCATTGCTTGACGAAAGCCGACTGAAATACATCATAAGAATCGAAACAACCTGGTCTGCAATGTTCCAGGGCTTGTTCAAATCCTCAGGAGGAAGAAGGGGAGATATTGTATTTATAGCTACAATTAAATCCGGTTTAAATTCTTTTGCTGCTTCTACCGGTATATTTGCCATTAATCCTCCATCTACGAGAATCATAGAATCGAGCCTGACCGGAGAATAACGCAGGGGAATAGTCGCACTTGCCCTCATTGCTGTAACAAGATTGCCTGATTTTAAAGAAACTGTTTTTCCTTTAACCAGGTCTGATGTAATAGAACGAAAAGGGTATTTCAGTTTATTAAAATCACCATTACTCTGATATAATCCGTTCCATACAAGTCTTTGGAGGAAAGCATCGAATTTAATACCAAGGGAAATAGCTTCGGGAACAACGAAACTAAAGTCATTGAAACGAAGTGTAATCAGGCTTCTATCCTGTATTTTTTTTTGGTCAAGAAATAATTCACTTCTGTTTTCATCGCTGCTAAAGGAGAATATTTCATCCCAGTTTGTTTCAAGCATAATTGAATCCAGCTCATCGGGAGTATAGCCTTCCGCGTATAAACCACCGATAACAGCTCCTATGCTTGTTCCAACAACGTAATCGGTCTGAATACCCGCATCTGTTAATTCCTTTAGCACACCTATTTGTGCGATGCCTCTGGCACCTCCACCACTTAAAACAATAGCTATTTTAGGATGAATTGAAGAAATATCGGGTATTGTTTTTTTTACTAATACACTATCGCTGCTAATATTTTTATCTGAATTGTAAAAAGCTGAGTCTAAAAAAATTCCTTCATTAGGGCATCCATGTGCCTGAATAATTTCAGTGGTTAAAAAGATAAAAATAAATATCAATATTTTATATTTTTCGCCTTTCAAAATTCTCAGATTATTTCCTTTGGACATTTATATTGTTAATAATGACGTGTTTAAATATTCAAACTTGTGTTTAAAATCTAACAGAAAGATATTAATTATCCATGAAATTTCATCTAATCTCAAAATTATTAAATTCACCATCTGCATTTCCATAATCAACTTCTACAGATTCTACATAAGACATCAAAGGGCCTTTCTTTAAATATTTGTGCAGTGTATCTATTGAATCTTTATCACCCTCAGCAACAACACAAACCGAACCATCCCACTGATTTCTTGCAAATCCTTTTAAACCTAGAACCTTGGCATGCTGGTAAACAAAATATCTGAAACCAACACCCTGAACATTGCCTGATATAATAAACTCTGCATGTATTTGTACACTCATGGCTAATATTGTTATGTTTCGGAAAATTTCATTGTAAAACTATATCAATTGCAATTTTTTTTGCAATATCCGGACTAATAAGAATTTCAACAATGTTTAAAGCAAATATAAACGCTGTTCCTGCACCCCTGCTTGTAATAATATTATTGTTATAAACCACATTATCTTCGACATAATAGTAATTATCAAGCTGATTTTTGACGGATGGGTGACTTGTAATTTTATTATCAGGATTCAAAAGCCCGAACTCCGATAATACCGTCGTTGCTGCACAAATTGAGCCAATCAATGCTCCTCTTTCATGGTGCTTTTTTAAAATTTCGGATAAATGAAAATTTTTAATCAGATTGTCAGTGCCTTTTGAACCACCCGGCAGGATAACGGCATCAAATTCTGAGTTGATATCGATATTATCAATAAGTTCGTCGGGTATAATTTTTAATCCTCTTGAACATGTTACAATTTCATTGTCACCCGCAACTTTTACCATTATTCCTGCGCGTCGCAGAATGTCAATAATAATGATTGCTTCCATTTCTTCTGTACCGTGTGCTATAGGTACTAATGCGTATTTTGTCATTTTATAAAGAACAATAAATAAGAAAAATATAAATCTATTAAAAATAGTAACACAAGATTTGATATGCAAAATTAAATCATAACAAAAGTATTAAAATAAAAAAGAATTGAAAAAAATCAAATGGTATTATTTTTGCTTAAATTTTGTTGTTTTTTTTAAATAGTTCAGGTGATTATGGCAGAACTTAACGCCAAAGAATTAATTGAACAGGGTGATAATTCAGCTAAGTTCCAGGATTACAATAAAGCTATTGAATTTTATTCAAAAGCAATCAGCATTAATCCGGGTTCTTCCTTTGCATATTTTAAAAGAGGTTCGGTTTTAGCAAAAGCTCGTCTACTGAACCAGGCAATAGCTGATTTAAATAACTGCATTGTTTTGAATCCTGAATTTTCTTTTGCATTTTATAAAAGAGGTACAATTTATCAGGCACAAAAACTATTTAAAAAATCATTAGAGGATTTCAACTATGCTATCAGATTAAATCCTGATTTTTCTTTAGCATATTATAAAAGGGGATACTCATATTTGCATTTAACATCATACGATAAAGCATTTGCTGATTTTAACAAAACAATTGAACTCAATCCTGCTTACGGCAATGCATATTTGCATCTCGGCAATACTTTGTTTGTAAAAAAGAATTATGACGATGCTATTTTGAATTATACTAAAGTAACACGTCTCGACCCAAGGAATGCGAGGGCATATATATCGAGAGGTATTGCTTACAGCAATAAACAAATGTTTAAAGAAGCTTTAAACGATTTTAACCTGGCTCTTCACATTAATCCGGATTCAACACAGGCTCTGTTGCACAGGGGATTAATTTTCAGTTCCATGAGAAGATTTGAAAATGCTCTTAAAGATTTTCAAAGTGTGTTAAAGCTTAATCCGGATATGGCTGATGCTTATAATAACAGGGGCATCGTATTTTTTGGACTTAAGGATTATGGAGGGGCAATTAACGATTACAATAAAGCATTAAGTCTGAGACCAAATTCTGCAAATGTTTATTGTAACCGCGGAAATTCTTTTTATGCAGAAAAAAAATATAAAGAAGCCTTGCTTGATTATGACAAGGCGTTATCAATAAAACCGACACTGGAGGCGGCATTCTTAGGTAAAGGGAATGTTCATGCCTCGCTGTCAAGGTATGCCGAAGCAATCAAATTTTATACTAAAACCATAAATATTAATCCGAGATATGTTCAGGCATATATAGGCAGAGGAAATGTTTTCATGAAAATGAAATTCTTTGCAAAAGCATTAGAAGATTTTACTCTTGCTATTGAAATTTCACCTGAATATGCATTTGCATACCTGTACAGAGGGATAGCATTCAAAGCCGAAGAACATTTAGATAATGCTGCAAAAGATTTTAATAAATTTCTTAAATTATATAGAAGAAGAGACCCAGCCTCAGCCCAGGTAAAAAAATGGCTTAAAAAAATGGATATCGAACCAATTTATTAATTTTCATAAAACTTATTTTAAATTAAATTTTTTTTTCGGGCAGTAGATTAGTGAAATATCTTATTGTTCAAATCCATTTTTTTTCTTACTTTGTTTGTAATATTTGATGAAATTTCCAACATTAGTTTTATAAGATGATTTCTGAAATCCGAAAAATTTTTGTTACAAAATAAAATAATAAACCATGCAAAAATCTGAATCCAAATTATCGCTTATCAAAAAATTATCCGGAATTTCCGGTAAATTCGTTTTGTTTAATGCTGTTTTGTTTATAGTGATTTCTCAAATCCCTGTAAAGCTAATTGCCCAGCCACCTTCGACTCCTGTCGCAGCTATGGCTACTACTGACGGAGTTGTGCACGCTGTTGTACGTTCCGGGAATACGCTTTATATTGGAGGAACCTTTGGTTTAGTCAGGAATCCTGACAATAGTTTTGAGCTTCGCAATAAAATTGCAGCGATTGATATTACAACAGGATATGTTACTTCCTGGAATCCCGGTTCTGACGGTCCTGTATTAGCTATGGCAATATCCGGAAATACACTTTTTGCAGGCGGGCAGTTTACCAATATCGGAGGACATGCCAGAAACAATATAGCAGCTCTTGACATTACGACAAACACTTATAATGCATCTGACTGGAATCCAAATGCGAACGGGGATGTATCGAAAATAATTGTCTCGGGAACAACAATTTATGTCTCCGGAAGTTTTTCAAATATTGGCGGAGCGTCGAGAAACAAAATTGCTTCGTTAACTACAATGATTAATACTAACAATGCATTAGCCTGGGACCCTCAACCTGACGGGCAGGTGAATGATATGGTTTTATCTGGTACATATATGTATGTGTGCGGAACATTTACATTTATTGGCGGTAAAGTCAGAAACAGTGTTGCCTGCATAAGCACAACCACCGATGTCAATAATGCTACAGACTGGGACCCTAATGCTAATGATTATGTAACAGCTATTTCATATCTTGGCAACACACTGTATGCTGTTGGTAACTTTACAACAATAGGTGGACAGCAAAGAGTAAGAATTGCTGCCTTGAATATGCTGACAAATACGAATAATGCAACAGCATGGAATCCTGCCGTCAATGGCAGAATATCAACAATGAAGGCATTTGACGGGAGGATTTATATTGGCGGTTCATTTTCTTCTGCAGGTGGACAGACAAGAAATTACATTGCATCACTCGATGCATCGATAAACACAAATAATACTACATCTTGGAATCCGTTATTAAATGATATAGTAGAGAAAATCAATATCGTCGATTCGGCTGTTTTTATTAGCGGTAATTTTACTACTGTAAATGGAAATGCAAAATCTTTTTTTGCCGAATTCAAACCGGTTCTGCCAACTTTAACGACTACACAACCATTTTCCATAACAATAAACAGTGCTCAAAGCGGAGGTAACGTTACTGCCGACGGAGGTCCTGCTGTAATTGTTCGTGGAGTTTGCTGGAGCCTGAATTCTAATCCGACAATTGATGATAATAAAACAATAAATGGTAGCGGTTCAGGAACTTTCACAAGTTCGATTTCGAGTCTCGATATTTATACATTGTACCATATCAGGGCTTATGCAACCAATTCTATAGGTACTGCGTACGGAAATGATATTTCTTTTACAACTTTACCTGCAATTTACACCGGAAGTTTAATGACAGGACAGTTTTGTGCCGGAGACAGTCTTGCAATTCCTTTCACGGTAACACCGGGTTTTGAAAATAACAACTGGTTTATTGCCGAGCTATCCGATGCATTAGGGACATTTCAAAATCCTGTCAAATTAGACTCCGTGGAAGGCAAGGAATCAGGAGACATACATTCGATAATTCCAAGGGACACACATTATGGTATTAATTACAGGTTCAGAGTAATTAGTACTCAAGAAGGGATGTCACTGTCAGATAATGGTAATGATATTCAGGTTAATGAATTGCCTGAAGTCAGTTTCATACCTATTCCTTCAGTTTGTACAGACCATCCTTTAATGGATTTAACGGGAGGGACACCACCCGGAGGGACTTATTCAGGGAAAGGAGTTTTAAACAATCAGTTTAATGCCGCTGTTGCCGGTGCAGGATACCATATTATTACTTACAGTTACTCGGATGGCTTTGGATGTACAAACAGAGCAAGTACTACTATTACGGTTAATCCTCTGCCACTTGTGCAACTTTCTCTTCAGACAGATATCTGTATTGATGCGACACCATTAATTCTTGACGGGGGAATACCTCAAGGTGGAACATATTTTGGTACCGGTGTTGAAAGTAATACATTTAATCCTAACACAGCAGGTGCTGGCAGGCATACAATCACATATACTTTTGCAGATTCAAACGGATGTGTAAATTCTGCTTCAAAGGATATAAATGTTAATCCATTGCCAATAGTGACACTTGATGATTTTAAGGGAGTATGTCTAAATTCACCGTCTTTTGAATTATCGGGAGGCAAACCAACGGGAGGAGTGTATACAGGGACAGGCGTTTTAAATAATATATTCGAACCATCAGCAGCCGGGGTTGGAACGCATATCATTCAATATACTTATACCGACAGCCTCGGTTGTTCTGATAACACCACGAAAAATTTAACTGTCTATTCTTTACCTCCTAAGCCTGTAATCACACAGATTAATCCAAGGACTATTACTTCCAGTTCTGTCGAAGGCAATCAATGGTATTTCAACGATGAAATGATTAATGGAGCCAACGGGAAAGATCTGAATCCAGCTAAAAACGGCAATTATACAGTTCAGGTTACAGATTCAAATGGTTGTGTATCTGAAATGTCAGATATTTTTAACGTTCATTCTCTTAATGTAAGTTTTAAAAATAATAAGATTAGTATAGAAATTTTTCCGAATCCTGCAGGTGATTATTTATTTGTCAAATTTGATTATGATTATACAATTCCTGTCAATCTAATTATCACAGATTTGCTTGGGGCAAATGTAATACAAAAAAGTATATACACGGATGAAAAAATTATAAAGATAAACACAACAAATTTGTCTTCGGGGGTCTATCTGCTCATAATAACACAAGGGGAAACAAAATTTGTAAAAAGAATAATTGTTTGTAAAAACAATTAAGAAGAAAGCTATCATTAATAATTTAAAATATTTTTTAAATCAAAACAAAATTATATGATATAAATGCTTTATTGATTACTGCAGGCTTTAATTCATTATTATCGGAAATAAAAAAGGATGCCTGAAAACTATGAAG
>DAHXMP010000195.1 GCA_027371665.1 Bacteroidota bacterium
GGATATAAGAAATGAATATATTTACAAAAAATTTTTACAACCTTATACTCCTGTTATTGATAAACTTTTTCAGCTCGCTAAACAAACCGGCATTGAATTAAATTATGAGATTTTAAGCTCCGTTCAGAATAATTCACAAGAAACATTTTCAATTGAACAATACTTTATTAACCTGAAAATTGCTTTTGATAATCTTATAACAAGTAAAATCCTGACAAAAGAATTATTGATAAATAAAACAACAAGAAAAAAGCTTATAAAATTAAACTCCCTTTCCGGTGATGATTTTGATTCCGTTGATTCATTAAATACGCAGTTGAAAATTTTATATGATATTGCCTCAAGTTATGAGAACAGTGAAGAGGATAAAGAACTTTTCAGGTACTCGAAATATTTTCTCGAAATAATTGAAGATGTTCTGAACACAATGGAAGACGAAAAACAAGCCGTCTCGGGAATTGATTTCGATGATATGCTGATTAAAACCATGGAATTACTTAATAATGACGATGTGGCTGAAAAAGTAAGAAGCAAATACAATTATTTGATGGTTGATGAATTTCAGGACACTAACGGTTTGCAATATGATATCATAAAAAAGCTTATACCGGAGCTCGACAGTTCTGTCAATATAAATAAAACTAATTTTTTCATTGTCGGCGACGAGAAGCAGAGTATTTACGGTTTCAGAAACGCCGATGTCAGGGTTTTCAATAAAGCAAAAGAAGATATTTATAATACAAATAAAAGACTGGAAAAAGAAGGTATAATTAAAATAGAAGACGACAAAGAACTATGCGAAATCGAAAAATACGGGAAAATTCAGATTCCTGTTTCATACAGGCTTAAACCTGTCCCCGCTTCGTTCGTAAACAGGCTCTTCGATGAAATTATGTGTAACGAAAAACCTGATAATGATAATTCATTACATCCTCAAATGTCCGGGTATGATGTGGATTATTCTGAATTTGTATGTTCAAGAGATATTGAAGAACTAATAAATTTTGGTAATGGCAGTAAAGATATTGATGTGAGTAATACATCAGGGCTTGGTACAGTTTCTTTGCTGGTTAATACATTACCGAAAAAAACAAAAGAGCAATCTGATGAAGAAGCTGAAGAAAATCCGGGTGAATCCGTTATGTTATCACGTTTCCTGATAGACATGGTTAATTCAAAAGAAAACGATATGAAATGGAGCGACATTACAATTCTTGGCAGAAAAAGAGCCGGTTTCAACGAATTGACAAAAGCATTCCGGAAGCATGAAATCCCTTATATTTTGCATACCGGAAGCGGTTTTTACAATTCTCAGGAAATCATTGATATTTGTTCCATCCTGAGGTTCCTTTATAATAATGACGATAATATTTCAAGTGCAGCTATACTTCGTTCACCATTTTTCAAAATACCGGACAAATTGTTATATGAAATTTCAGGGCAAAAAAACGGATTAAGCCTTTGGAAAAAATTTAAAATATTCTGCGATGAGTTTAATGAACCTGAAGGAATTAATAAATCATTATGCACAAGGGCAAAAAGAATTATCGAGGAACTGATTGCTGTTTCCGCAAGAGTTCCGATTGCGATTTTAATACAAAAAATTCTCGAATTAACCGGATGGTATGCCGCTACATCAAACGAAACAGGTGTAAATCAGATAAAAGCTAATATCGAAAAATTAATCGAATATGCACGAACATTTGAAGAGCAGGGCTTCAGGAACATTTTTGATTTTGTCGAGGAACTGAACCTGACAATTGATTCGGAAATTAATGAGGGTGAGGCTGTTTATCTGACCGGTGAAAATGCAGTAAATATTATGACAATACATGCAGCGAAGGGTCTCGATTTTCCTGTAGTCTGCCTTTACAATGCCGATTCAACAACCCAAACAAAAGATTCATTATTCATTTCCGATGAGTTGGGACTTGCCTTTAAACAGCCGGTTATATCTGAGGAAGGAATTGTTACAGTTATTGATACACCGTTATCTAAAATAGCTTATCTTGAAAACAAACTAAAAGATGATGCCGAAGAGAAAAGAGTCTTGTATGTTGCCTTAACAAGAGCAAAAGACAGGCTTATCATTTCAGGTAATATCGCTGAAACAAAAGACGGCTTTTCTGCAAAAGGCTTTTTGAAAATGATTACGGGTGGACTTGGGATTACTCCAGATGAACTGCTCCTCCGTTCTGAAATTGTTTTTCAGGATAAATTAAAAATTCTGAATAATGGAAAAATTGAAGAAATTTCACTAAAATATCCTTTCAGGATTTATAAAAATTCTGATATATCAATACATGAGATTGTGCATGAAATTGAGACTGAGGATTTTCCCGAACCCTTGGTACTTGTTGATGAAATATCATCTACACCTGAAAGCGAGATGTTTTCGGCAACCAAACTTATGGTATATGAGAACAATAATGAAGAATATGTACGGCGATACCTTTTCGGGTTGCCTTCAATAGATGATGATGAATTCATCGGAGATGTTGATTCCGCAGACAATGAAGATGAAAAGCTTATTGGAACTCTTGCAGGAACATTGATTCATTCGGTACTTGAAAACATTAAATCCTGGCTTGATTCTGATGGTATAACAGATAAAAATGCATTAATTGAAACTATTGATGAAATAGTATTGAATACCGAGCAAACTATAAATCCGAACTTATTGAAAAGAATAATTGATGAATGTTTTTCCGTAGCTTCTACATATTTTGTAAGCTCAAATGCAAAAAATATCCGGGATGCAAAGTTCGAATACGAATTGCAAATACCATTCGATAGAGATTTTTTAATGGCAAAAATTGATATGTTAATAAGAAATTCAGAAGAGGAATGGGAAATCTGGGACTGGAAGACCAATAGAATTGAAAATCATGAAATATTTAAAAAGCTTATTGAAGATTATACATTACAAATGCAGGTCTATTCTTATTTTGTTTACATGCTCTACCCTGAACAAAATTATTATAATGCACGTCTGCTATTCACAAGAAAAGCAAAAGATGCGAAAAAGGATGAGGATTGGATTTATACTTATAGCTGGAGCAGGGAAGAAGTAATAGGATTTGAGGAATTATTTAAAAACACCATGTCGAAAATTGCAAATCAAATTTTGTAAGTACATTTCAAATTTTAATTTAATTTTTTTTGCGGTAATTTATAATTCAAATGATTTGTGATGGTACAGTGACTCGGAGCCAAATTAAAAAATCATAGTTGCTGATGAATTAGTCAGTTATGTTCTTAATATCTTCCAGTGATATAAAATAATAATAAAAACTACTCGATTCTGATTTTTTTTGACAAAATTCAACCTTTAATCTATTTATAATAGTAAGCTTCTTTTTCTCAAATTTTAAATCAGGTTACTAAATATATTAGGAATTAATTAAATCACCATGACAAGTGAAAATAAGATTTGGCATAAGGCTTGTCATAGTGGTTAGAAAACAAATGATGAAAAAGCTGGAAATGTAGATTGGCTGTGGGATTTGAAAGAATGAGCAAGAAAAAAATATGTAGAATAAAATACATTTGGTTAATAATATTCACCATTTCGGTGGTTTTTGCACTTAACGGATGTTCATCCATGAGGAGCGTTCGGCAGGGAAGCCGCAAATATGTTAACGGACGAGTCCGAGAGCAAATAACACCGGAACAAAATTCAGCATCACATAAAACTCAGGATGAGAACAGGGACGTGTCCCTTCGGCAGGATGCCCAACCAGATGCTGAATCAACGAACAGCCTTCCGAACGGGAATAACCAGAACAAACCGGTTAAGCTGCCAACGCTTCAGCAGCAACTCGAGGCATTGAACAGTGAACAGCAGACAATTAAGGTAACAGTTAACAATATGCAAGGCGATATAAACGACATAAAAACCGCTCTTGCAGATATTAAAGATGCATTGATTAGGAAGGGTATTATTAATAATGAACCGGTTGTTAAAGGTATGCCAATAAATCCGATTGACAGTAACAATAATACCGTTAAACCTCAGCCTCAAAATGTTATCTTACCGGATGAACTGGCAAAAGAACAAATCAAAAAAGAATCTGAGAAGAAAGTCGAGAAAAAAGTTCAGCCAGTTCATAGAAGATATATAGCAAAAAATAATTCACATTATAAAAAAGATAATCCCGAAAAAACGGTATATAAAAGCAAGGAATCTCTCTCATCGGGCAAGGAAACTGTGGCTGAGCCTACGCGGGAAGCATCCCCACAGGATGATGCTACGTTAAGCTTAGCCACGCAGGACGTGGTACAAAAAAACTATCAGGAAGCTATCCGTAAGTTGAACAGAATAGCTGAGAACAACTTGAGCTCAGTAACTTTTAATATTTGTTATTTTCTTCTGGGCGAGTCCCATTTCGGATTGGGGCAATACCAGAAGGCAATAAATTTTTACAAAAAAGTGCTAGGCTCGAGAAATCCTTTCAAGAAAGACAATGCACAAATAATGGTAGCAGAAGCCGAGGTTCGTTCAGGAAGAATCGAGGAAGCCAGGAAGGCTTACCAGGCTTTTGTTGCACAGTACCCGACAAGTGAGTTCATGCCGCAGGCAAGGAAAATGCTACAGCAACTGTAGGAATAAAAAATCTTGCAAATCTGCATATAACCTCGGAATATAGACCGGAAGCCAAATACAAGATTTCATTTTTATTGAATTTTATTAATTATAGATTAATATAACATTAATAAATTTTAATTATAAAAAAAATAGGAAAATATTCCTTGTTTATATGAAATTTTTTTATTATTATAATAATCAAAACTGGTAGGAAAATTAATATATGTGGAATATATCAATAAGATTGTTATGAATTACAGGTATGGCTGGCTCTCGTTAATAAATTCTGCTCCTATTTGTATATGTGATTTTATTTCTGTATCAAACCTTACACAAGGTGCTAATATTGCTTTCGGAAATGTAATCTCAAACACAGATTTTAATACACCCACTGGTGGAACATGGGTTGCATCACCTATTTCAATAAATAGTGCACCTTCAATAATATGTTTGAATCCCAATTCAGGTGATAATACTATTATGGTTGCGTCTTCAATTAATATGAAAGTTCAAATGGCAAATTTGAATGCACCGCCTCCCTTGAAGGGATTGGTTTTTCTAATTGGCAACCCTGCCGGAAGATATGATTATGAGAATCAAATACCGATAAACCTCGGTGCTTCAAATTATACTTATTGCGAAGTAAGCTTACTTGAAAATTCAGTGAAACCGGGAAGCACATATGGCACCATCCCTTCTATTGATTTCGACAGAACTAAGGGGCCCTTTACAGGTGTTCAAAGTCTTAATCTAATGTTTACAGGATACTTCGGACAACTTGATTTAGGTATTAGGCTGGAAAGTACCACAAATCAATCATCATTATATGGTTTGAAAGCGATTATTTTGCCACCAGAATTGTAATATTCGGGGGATATTAAAATGCAACAAAAAGTTCTTGATTCAGGAATACCAATTAATTATTCCTCATTTATTTCAGATGAAATAAAAAGGAGAAATGATATTTTTGGTGGTACTCAAAGTAGTATTTCAACAATTGGGCAATCAATTTCTTCAATTGCTACAGTAAATCAATCAATGATTAAAAATTCATCGGCAAATCAATCATTAACAAATATTAGTTTTTGCAATTTAAAAAAAGATAATATTATTAATGCCAATTCATGTAATGAAAAAATCAATTTAACATTTAAAAATAATAAATTAGGAATATCTAATAATGATGAATTGATTGAAATTTTAAAATCATATATAATATCTTTAGAAAGGCAAAATCATTACTTGAATCAATTAGTTCCGGATGAAATGAAAAATAAACATGACAAACTTCAAGCAGCTAATAATTTATGTTGTTGGTCTTGTTGGATAGTTCATGATATATTAGATATTCATTGGTTAGATTGTATTTGTTGTGCAGGTAACTGTGGTTATCATTGTCATTCAACAATACCACCAGTAACTGGATGATGTCCATATTTTTAGAATCTATATTATATCTAATTAATTTTAAGATTAAATTTTAATTTTTTAATTGTATGATAAATAAAAAGTTTATAATTGGATTTTTTTCAGGTTTTTTGTTTTTAATAATAATTGAAATTATTATAGGTATAATTTATTATAAATTTATGGAAAGTAGTTCAGGTATCACAATAATAGAAAGACAATTAGAACCACCTGAATTACCTATAATTGATAAATCATGTTATCCTATATTTACTACTAACTTATTATTAAAATCACTAAAAGGCAATTATTTATATTTAAATGATATAAAA
>DAHXMP010000226.1 GCA_027371665.1 Bacteroidota bacterium
CGAATTTAATACAGCAATGGATGATTCATTATTTAAAAAACCATCCCAATAAAAAACATTATATGAATTAATTCAATGGGACTATCTCTGCAAGGATAGTCCTTTTTTTATTGTTCTTCGGAAGGGAGAGTCTGTTGTTCCTGCTGTTCAACATTAGGTATTATACCAGGTTCCTCAACATAATATACACCAGCTTGTGCTGATATATTAAGCAAAACGCCAACTGCGGCGGCATGAAATAATACGGCAGTACCTCCGTAACTGATAAACGGCATCGGCAGACCTGTTGTCGGGAGCAAGCCACTGTTAACTCCGGCATTTACAAAAGCATAAATCGAAAGCGTAATGATGATTCCGAAAGCGAGGAAATATCCGAGGTTATCGGGGGCATTTTTTGCAACTATCATTCCCCGCCACAGGATTAAAACAAAAACAAGAATAATAATAGCCGCACCGATAAAGCCATACTCCTCACCGATTATCGAATAAATAAAATCGCCGTAAGATTCAGGCAGAAACAATGCAGCCTGCCTGCTCTGGCCCGGACCGAGTCCGAAAATACCACCATTCCCGAGTGCTATCAACGATTGCTGAAGCTGGTAATTAAATACCTGGACAATTTCAGACGATTTTGCCATTCCAAGAAATGCCGAGATTCTCTGCATGGGATACTTAGCAACTACAGCATAAGAGCCGAGAATACCAAATCCAATAATAGATAAGCCCCCAAGATGCAAGAGATTGACATTGCCAACGAACATCATTATTATAGATATGAGAAGTATGATAAATGCCGTTGAATGATTGGGCTGAAGCAAAATTAAAAATACAACAATTCCGCTCCAGAGAAGCAGAGGGAACATACCGTTCTTGAAATCTTTAATCACTTCCTGTTTTCTTGCAAGAAGAACAGAAAGATGTAAGACAAGTGCAAATTTTGCAAGTTCGGAAGGCTGAAATTTGAAGAATCCAAGGTTAATCCATCTCGAAGCTCCTTTCATTTCCTCGCCGCCGAACAGAACAAAAGCCAAAAGTCCTATAGCTATAACAAGAATCAGTTTTGATATTTTTGCCCAGAAATGATAGTCAATTTTGGCAAATATAACAAGAGTAATTAATCCGAGAATAATTCTGATTGTATGACTGATAAATAGTGTGTTTTTTGAGCCGAATTTCAATTCTGCAAAAGGAGCACTCGCACTGTAAACAAATGCAATACTGAATAACATCAAACCGACAACCGGAAGGAGTATGTACCAGTCAATATGTCCGAATTTTTTATCCATATTTTATTATTATTTAAAATCCCCCTGAATCCCCCATTATCAAAGGAGGAAACTGCATGGGTTCCTGTTATAGCAGGAATGATAAATGCTCAATTCATAATAATAAATTGTTAACAATTTGCTTAAACACTTCGCCCCTATGCTCAAAATTCATGAACATATCAAAAGATTTGCAGGCAGGAGTAAATAAGACAATATCTCCCCATTCGGCAAATTCTTTTGCTTTATAAACAGCCGACTCAAACGAATCAACTTTAACACAACGAATCATGGAAGAATAATGATTAAAAATAGCATCAGCTTCTTCGCCAAGAGCCACGACACATTTGACATTCTTTTTCACAAGCTCGTCGAGCGAAGAATAATCGTTATTGTCTCCCCTGCCGCCGGCAATCCAGACAAGCGGCTTGGAATAGCTCGAAAGGGCATACCATGTCGCATTGACATTAGTTGCCTTTGAATCGTTAATATAGTCAACACCGTCGAGTGTCCTGACAAACTCTAGCCGATGCTCGACACCCTCGAAACTCATCAGGCTGTCGCGGATATTTTCGTTACGCACCTCGAAGGCACGTGCGGCTAAAGCTGCCGCCATGGAATTATAAACGTTATGTACGCCGGGTAAGCGAATTTCATCAAGCTGCATGATGACCTCCTCTTTATTATGCTCGGGAAACCGCATAACCAGTTTGCCGTCTTTTGCATAGGCTCCGTATTGCACGGGCGACATGGAAAAGAAAGCTTTTACCCCCCTGGCATGCGTCTCTACTGCCAACGTTGCTGCATCGTCGGCATTCAAAATTACAAAATCTTTTTCAGTTTGGTTAGAAAAAGTTTTCCACTTTGTTTGAGCATAATCTACGAGTGTGCCATGATATGCCAGGTGGTCGGGCGTGATATTCAAAATAATCCCTACATCGGGCCTGAAATCCCTGATTCTGTCAAGCTGGTAACTGCTTACTTCGACGACAAGAATCGTGTCCAAATCCAAATCACTTACCACGGCAGATAAAGGGGTTCCAATATTTCCTACAGCGAGAGCCTTTTTACCGGCTCGATTTAAAATATAAGCCGTTAATGTTGTCGTAGTGGTTTTCCCGTTTGTACCGGTGATGGCAATCAGAGGATTATTAGGACAGAACTGCCTTGCAAACTCCAGTTCACTTATGACGGGAATTTTTCTTTTGTCCGCTTCTTCGATTACCCATGCTTTTCTCGGTACACCGGGAGAAGTAATTATGCAGTCGGCTTTTTCCAAAGCTTTTTCGGTATTAGCTCCGAACTCCGCATCAATACCTGCATCTTTTAATTGTCCCGATGCTTCCTTACATTCATTTTCAGGTTTTAATTCGGACACAAACACATCATGCCCTAAAGATTTTGCCAGCAAAGCCGCCGCCCGCCCGCTCCGGGCAGCACCTATAATTGTATAGTACATTTTATCTCGATTCATCAAATTCATTTTTACAAATTTAAGGTAAAGATAAACAACACTAATCACTTTTTATTAATTTGTAAAAATTATTAGATTTTTTAACTTATGTGGTATTCATGCTTTACTTCAGAGTAAAGCTGGGTAAAATAGTAGATTTAGTAATGCCATCAGCCTTAAGGCATGAGATTAAAGATTATGTACCAAATGAAGTAATATACCTGTGAAAAAACTTTATTTTGAGATGCTTCGACCCCGCTCAGCATGACATGTATTTAAATTCAGCAATTCCAAATCAAAAGGTATTGTTCCAAATAAATCTTTTTCCTTATATTTGCAAGTTTTTGAATGATTAAGTTTTAACTAATATTTATATGTTATGGAACTAAATAATA
>DAHXMP010000233.1 GCA_027371665.1 Bacteroidota bacterium
GTTACAAGGATTACAATTTACTTTAAAACCTTCAGCACAGACGACATTGTTATTCCTTGTTAGTTCGACAACCACAGAATCAATTCCATCGGCAATGCATAATGAATCATTGATTGTGCCTTGCTGTGTGAAACCGCTGCCGTTTGCCGTTGAATCGGGTTTACCCGGCTTTTTAAATTTCAGTTGCCAGTTATTTGCAAAACAAGTATCAATTGGATTGCTTGCGAGGGTATAACCACACTTATTACAGGTACAAGTGCTATTTGGATTAATCGGCATACTGATAATTACATTATTGCAATTAAAACCGTTATAGTTCAACGAATCGAGGACAGAATCGCAGGCAAAGAATTGTCCGTTTATTATTTTCCCGATTTTGAATTTCAAATTGAAACTGTCAGTCGAAGGATAGCACAGGTCAATATAAAGAGAATCGCCTGAAAATAAGTTGCCGGTGAAAAATTCATAATTCTTTCCTCCTGCCTGACCGCTTGTCGTGTCCCAGCCTGATTTATTAAAAGAAAATTTCATTGAATCGGGCTTGCTGCCTGTAAACTCGGCAGCGAGATTCAGGCTGTCATAATTGCAATCCGAATTGTTTTTAATCGTAAAATTCCAGCATTTCTTGCCATTATTGCAGTAACTGCTGCCATGCTGAGCTTTTATGTTTTGTGTTACCTTAAAGCAACTGGAACAGGAATCACTGGGATTTGGTGCGAGAGTAATAATCTGGACTTTCAATATTTTCCCTTCACCTGGTAACAATTTTATTTTAAGTGAATCATCCTCAGTTATTACAGTATCAACTTTGTCGTAATATTTATTTTCACGCCAGGGATATAATATAGAATCAAGCCAATGATTATCAGCCCCGAGTTCGTGTATTTGAAGAACATTTCCATCAAAATAGTATGGTGTTTTTCCATAATTAAATGGAATAATTATTTCTCGACATCCTAACCTTCGCCACCATAAGTCTTGCCAATATGTTGAATCCCTCCAGATATTTGTTGGACCTTTATAGACATAAATATAACCACCATTCACGGCATGGTCTTCATATTCTGATATGGTATAAAATTTCATACTTGAATCTATTGTACTATCCGGAAGCATATCAGAAGCGTGAATCAAAGGGTCTGTCCTTCGGTTCAGAATTCCGAAATATACAGTATCGCTTGTTAAATTTGAATCGTTTTTATCTCTTAAAAAAGTAATATCGAAAAAAGATGAATCCCAATTTTCCGGTTGTGAATTCCAAGTTTTATAAACTTCGTCCCAGATTTTTCTTGTTCTTATATTTGCCGGATTAAAATATTTCTCCATTAAATTTAATGAGCCTAAAAATTTTGGGTCCTGAATGTCCCAATACCTATACCCTTTAGCATACCATTCTGCCAATCTAAGATTCAATAAAGTATCTCCAATCACACTTAATAGAGTATTTATTTTTGTTGTTACAATTCTCTGACTTTTTCTGCCAAGAAAAATTCTCGTAGAATCGTGTCCGAGCGAATCCCACATTATATTAGCAGTATTAAGATAACTATCAATGCCGCTTGGGTCAGGATATGTAAGAAAATCACTTCCGATTTTATCACTCAATAAAAGTTTTTTACTATCTCTTAAGGTTGTATCCGATTGTATCAAATCATCAAGATTATTATTACCTAATGAGGCCATTCCTAAATCCATTTCTCCGGTAATGGTCGGTATATCCATATTGCACCAATACATTAATCCTTTGGCACCAAGTATTAAATTTTCATAAGTCCATAACCTAGCTTCTTCGCCCGTCTTTGGTCTGCTATTCCACGCTTGAAATGTCAATGTATCAGGATTAGATTTCTGTTTTATCATATCAGTAGCAAACCAAAGATTAGCCCACCATGGCACATTAGTAAATAAAAAATCAGATTTTGTATAATAATTTTGATATAAATGTGTTTCAAATTGAAGTTGAGGGCTGCCACCAAAAGATTGATAAAGTTCAATTGAATCCTGCGGCACCGGTAAAGGTAAATATTGGTCGCCGGATGGATTATTGTAATGTATCAGAAATGTTTCGTATAAAGAGTTTATTGTATCTTTTTGATGGCTGCTGCCATGTAGTGAATCATAAATATTTAAAGCTCTATATCCGTAAAAATAGCCAAAAACTTCAGGTACCGGTCCCATTCCATTAAAAGAAGAACATTTAATAACCGGAGTTGCATTAATTGTTGAAAGTGCCATTGTGTTCCCCTTCCACACCTTTGAATAATCGAGAGCATATTCATACATTTTGGGATATTTTATTT
This sequence comes from Bacteroidota bacterium, assembly GCA_027371665.1. Classification (GTDB taxonomy): domain Bacteria; phylum Bacteroidota; class Ignavibacteria; order Kapaibacteriales; family UBA2268; genus DAHXMP01. Next base: position 2,301 of record DAHXMP010000233.1, read on the forward strand.
CTGTTTCCGTTATGGCTAATCCATCAAGTAATTTGTTTGCATAACGGATAGTACTCCATTGAGGTATTAAAAATTCATCGCATATATAAAATCTATGTAATCTAATTCCTCTATTATATGGAGTATTGGCTAATATAATGGTATCCATTGTGTGTTTAATAAATGGTTGAATTATTGTGTCAAGTTTTCCTGAAAATAATTTTTTACTCCATGGCGTCATTAATTTAAACCAATCAATAGCAATATCATTTCTGCCATAATATTTTACTTCTATACCCAATTGATTAATAACTGTAATTGTATCATCATTGTCAATACTTCTTAATTTGGGATTAGTTTGAAATTTATCTGCATAAAAGAATGCTGAAATAGTTATATTTTTATTTGAACTACCCAAAGTATCAATTGCTAACATTTTTCTCCTAATAACAAATATTGTACTATCAGGAGTTGAATCAATCTTAACTAAACCTCTTTCAATACCTCTAAAATCATTTTGGTTTCTGCCAAAGATTGAATCTATATTTGTAGGACTTGGAATACTGTCAAATTTTATATAATGTGTAACAGTATCATTTTTTAATTTATAAGGTATTTTTATCGTAAGGATTGTGTCATTTGTTAGTGGAATGTTTTCAAGACTTCTTAAATTTGTTGAAACATACCACCTACTTCCATCTTTTTCAGAAACCTGGCATTCATTATTATATAATTCTTTATTGGGCCAAGAATTATTTAATACTACAACAGATGGTAAACCAAGACCAGCTAATCGGCTTCTCTTTAAAATAAACCGATGAAAATTTACATCCGGGTAACTTGTACTATCTTTTAAAAATTCCGGATGACGATATAAAAATCCAAACACTGCACCTGTACTATCTTTGTATTTGGGAATAAAATTATTAGTATCAAGATTTAAAGTAGGTTCAAAATGTAATGATAATGCTTGGAGTGTATGAGAACCTTTCGCACCCCAGGTAAAATCTTGTTTCCTGTATGTTATTCTCATATCATTTTTCCATTTATAAGAATAAACATTACGAGTTGCCGTAGCATCACCGCAATGAAGCAGATTAATTTTCATTGCCGAATCGAGTTGTCTCCCCAGAGTCCAAAAATTGATTCCTGTAACAAAGTGATTAAAGTTACGGTCAACAATGTTTGTATCATTAAAATTTAACGGAAGCGGTTGTGGGTCAAGAATATCTTGTGCAAACATTGACTGATAGAAAATGCCAGTTATTAAAACGAAATAAACAAATAGTGTTTTCATATTGCCTCCTATTTGCTAACAATAATTTTTTTGACATCAACTGAATTGCCAGAAACAAGTTTGATAAAATATATTCCGTTTACTATTTGAGAAATGTCCCAGTTAATTTGATGTTCGCCCTTTTCCCAATTATTATTAGATAAAATTTCGACTTCATTACCTTTAATATCTACGATGGATATTTTTATTTTTTGAAAATTATTAATATAAAAATCTATTAAAAAAATTGATTTTGATGGATTAGGATATACATTTAGAATTTGATTTTTTTCTTTTATGCTAACAATTTCTTTAACCGGGGTCAATTTATAAAAATCAACTAATGTTGATTTACCTAATCCTTGTATAACAAAAAAGTTTGAATCAGGTGTAAATTTTACAAATTCTCCATTAATTTTAGATGTTTCAAATAAATTTCCTGTTTTAAAATTCCAAATATCAACTAACTCATTTGAATAAGTGCCGACAGATAAATAATTATCATTTGGAGATACTGCTATATCAAAAATGCTGCCATAAGAAGTAAATGTTTTATATAATTCTTTGGATTGAATGTTATAAGAATTTACTCCAAAATGCTTATTATCTGTATCCCCATATCCAGTTATGAAACTTTTCCCATCATTTGAAAATGTTGCATAAAATGTACGACCTGCATAATTTAAACTATCTGTTATTATCGTTGAATCAGTTTGAATATTTATTAATCTACCCGGATTATAATCAGCAGCAACTGCGATATAATAATCATCCGGTGAAAATTCAACCGACTGAGCAATTGGCATCTCGTTCCATTCGGTTGATTCCAAAAGTTTATATGTTTTCAATAATTGACCGGAGATTAAATCATAAATTGAAACTCCATCCAGTGCTCTTGTTGCTGCTATATACCTATTATTGTGTGATATTGTTGCATAATAATGATAACCATCCGGTTTACCAACTATAATTGTTTTGATTGTATCCCATTTCATACTATCCCAAATCTTAACAATACCTTCATAACCAATACTGATAAGATAATGACCATCGCTGGAATATTTAATTGAATAAACATAACTATCGCTTGCTCTGAATTCATTTAATAAACTTCCGTCTTCTAAATTATAAATTTTAATGAATCCATCAGAACATGCCGTTGCTATGTATTTACTGTCAGGTGACACATCAATTCTATTAGCATCACAAGTTTCTTTTTGCCAAACAATACAAGAATCAATCGGTATAATCTGACAAAACCCTGATTGCAACAATGCAATTAATAAAACAAAAGAAACAAATAACTTTTTCATTTTTTTCTCCCCAGATTTATATAAGGAACATTTATTACAAATTAAAAAAGGGCATATTCACATACGCCCTCTTATCAGGCACCGCTAAGCACCCTCCATCAAAGACATAGAGAATACGCCCAAAATGGGCGTAACTCCTTTGTTCTTGATGGATAAAATAAGCGGTTTTGATAAGAGAACAAAAGCAAGCATACGCTTACTAATTATGTAAAATTTTATTTCTTTATAATTTTTTC
>DAHXMP010000258.1 GCA_027371665.1 Bacteroidota bacterium
AGTTCTTGCAACTTTAAGTATCCTGTCATATCCTCTCGCTGAAATGTCCTCGAAGTGCTTCGCCAGCCGCTCGAAGATAAACATATAAATATCTCGAGGGTTAAGATGACTATAGATTACCCGGCAAATTTCATGCTTGTCTGCTCGATGAATCCCTGTCCCTGCGGTAATTTCGGTAATCCCGGTAAAGATTGCAAGTGTTCGCCTCCACAGATACAACGTTACCTTTCGAAGATTTCGGGTCCGCTTCTCGACAGGATTGACATTCATGTCGAAGTTCCTGCCGTCAAATACCAGGAACTTGCCTCGAACAGAATTGGCGAGCCTTCCGAAGTTATCCGTGAAAGAGTTATCAAATGCAGGCAGATTCAGGAAGAGCGTTTCAAGAAAAGCAAGGGCATCTTCAAAAACGCAGACATGAATACGAAAGCCATCAGAAAATACTGCGAACTCGACCAGGCTTCTAACGACCTGATGAAAATGGCTGTGAACAAAATCGGCATTTCAGCGAGAGGATATGACAGGATACTTAAAGTTGCAAGAACTATCGCGGATATATCGGAAGAAACAAATATTAAACCGGAGCATATCAGTGAAGCTATTCAGTACAGGAGCCTCGACAGGCAGTACTGGAAATAAGCATTACCACCACAAAATTTTATTAGGTGGAAGTATTTTTTCTATCTCAAGCTTCATGTTTTCAGGATAATCGCTTTCCGTTAAAACCAGTGCCTGGAGGTTTTTTAATCTTGAAAGTGTTTGAGGTATTTCCACAACAGAATTTTTCATTAACACAAGCGAACGTAAGTTCTGCAAATCTCCAATTCCGTCGGGTAGCCTCGTAATTGAATTTCTCATCAAATCCAAAGTCTCGAGGCTATGCAGTTTTTTTATGCTTTCCGGTAATGAAGTTAGTTTATTCCAACTCAAATCGAGTACTTTTAATTTCTTCAAATTACCTATACTATTAGGAATAAAATCGAGTTGATTTCTGCCGAGTTTCAATTCTTCGAGATTTTGAAGATTTCCTAATTCATCGGGTAATGAATTAAGCTGATTATCGTTCAGGCTCAATGATGTTAATTTATCCAGCAAAGCAATGCTAATAGGGATTGACAGTAATTGATTGAAACCGAGAACTAATGTATTCAGTTTAGGGAGCTTTCTTAATTTCATGAAAACATCATCCAGCTTTATATTCGGATTCCCACTAATACTAAGCTTATGGAGATTCTTCAGATTAATTATTGATGACGGTACCGTTATCAATTGATTAAAATCAAGAGTAAGAGTATGCAAATTTTTCAGATTGCCGATATTTTCCGGTAGCTTTTGAATATCATTTGAGTATAGGTCAAGTTCCTGGAGTGTCTTAATTTTTGCAAGCCTGTAAAATGTTTCCTCAAAATTCAAATCTTTATTATCACCGAGAGCAAGAGTTAAAAGGTTTTTCAATTTAGTAAAACTTTCAGGCAGGGATTTCAAAAGATTAGAATAAAGATTAAGAATCTGCAAATTCTGCATGTCCCCAATACTTTCAGGTAAAGACTCAATCTGATTTGATGCAATGTCCATTTCCTGGAGACTCTTTAAATTACCTATTGATTCAGGTAAAAACTTAATATTATTATCCGAAGCATAAAGAGCCTTCAGATTATTTAAAATGCCGATATTATCCGGAAGCTTCAAAATATCATTTGAACGAAGATTTAATGTATTTAGATTTTGAAGACCGGAAATTTGCTGAACAACCTTTTCAAAATTTAATTTCGGATTAACACCCAAATCCAGGGTATGCAGGTTTTTCAGTTTGGTTATTCCATCCGGTAATTCGTTTAGATTATTTTTTATAAGGTCGAGTGTATGCAGATTCTCAAGTCCACTTATGCTTTCAGGCAAAGAAACCAGATGATTATCTCCCAGTTCTAACGAAATTAGTTTTTTAAGATTTCCGATTGATTCGGGAAGGTTTTTTAATTGGTTATAGCTTAAATCAATTGTTTTAAGATTTTTCAGATTCCCGATGCTTTTCGGTAAATATGTTAGTTCATTCCATCTCAAATCAAGATAGCGTAGGTTCTGCATTTTATCTATACTGTCCGGAAGGGATGAAATTTTGCTGTCACGTAAATCGAGTCTTATGACCTCGAGAGGTGATTTAAATGCTTCGTTAAGTGACTTAAAAACAGTTACGTTGTTATATTCAACCGTGTCTATCAGATTATTTTGCGAATAAGAAAATCTGCTAAAACACAAAAATATAATTAACAGTAACACTATACTGAGCTTTTTCATTGCTTTAAACTCAATTAATTGTACTTATATATATTGCAAATTACAAAAAATTATTTATTATTAATGAAAATCAAAGTTATATGATATCTCAATAATAATTGAATTATTATTTAAGAAAATTAAAATTTCATGCCTGCTTTAATATTTAAAAAAAGAAAGCCCGGACATTATAATTACTGACAATGAATTCTCTTTGCAAATTCAGAAAAAAAGTTTTTCTTAATTCTTAAATCAAATATTGGCCGGATTGATGCTTTTTATTTTTTCTTCTGTCTTATCTAATATATCGAGCAGTGTTTCTTCGCTCAGCATATTATAAGTCATATCTCTCAGCTTTCCCCATTTATTATGAAGGGGACAAGGTTGTTCAACATTGCATCCCTCAAAACCCAGAACACATTTGTGAAAAATTTCAAGTCCATCCACTGCTGCTACTATGTCAATTAGCCGTATTTCATTAAGTGGTTTATTGATATTAAACCCCCCGGTCTTCCCCTTTTTGGATACAACAATTCCATGAGAAACAAGAGATTGCAATATTTTTGCTATAAATTCCTTTGGCATTTTTATTTGTTCGGAAATTCCCGATGCACTAAAAAAATTTTTATCTTTATTCACTGATAAATACAAAACCGCCTGTAATGCTAATTCGCATTTTTTTGAAAAAATAACTGTCATAATGACCATCTATGATTTATGTTTCTATAATGTATTATTTAACAACCTAAATTTAACCATTGAGTATTAATATTTCAAGTAAATTTAAAAAATTATTTATAAAAATAATATTTTGTAATCAATTAAAAATATAGTAACTTAAAAATCAGATATTTATGTCTGATAAAACTGTTGCTAATTTTTTAGGTTTAGTGTCAACTAAAACATTTTAAGTTTTAATAATTTTACAAAAGAAATGATAAACATTAACGATGATAAGATAATTGCAAAATCCGCAGCAGTAGAGGAACTAACAGACTACCAAAACGGTTCTATTGTCAGCAGGATTTTGATTAATAAAAAAGCCGGTACTGTAACTTTGTTTGCTTTCGATGAAGGGCAGAGCCTGAGCGAGCATACTGCTCCATTCGATGCATTGGTTAATATTCTTGACGGTGAGGCGGAGATAATTATATCTGGTATTTCAAATTTCGTGAAAAAGGGCGAGCTGATAATATTGCCTGCAAACAAACCTCATGCGGTAATGGCAGTAAAAAAATTCAAAATGCTTCTCGTGATGATTAAATCGCCAGAAGAATAATTTTTTTCCTCATAACTAAAAACCAGGCAAATGAACAATAATTCTTAATTTTATTTTATTTCATCCGTTTTACGGCTTGATGATTTCGAGCAGCAGGGGTCAATATTGAAATTTCCATCAATATATTCGAGGCGGTTTACGACGACATTGATTCTCCTGATTTCATCCAGCCCATAGTAATCACCCTGCTTTCTGACGTAGCCGGGTATGGAGAATGTGCCTTCAGGGTCAGTGCGTCTTCCTTCGACAAGAAATATAATTTTTGAACCTGCCAATTTATTATTAAATTCTTCCTGGCTCGGGACACTATCGGGAAGAAGGACCAGCCCCCGTTCGAGATATGAATTAAACAGGCTGTCCGATTTTAAAATCTTCAGCAATATGTTATAACCGAAGTATGCTCTCAGTTTTGACAGTGTATCGTTCGATTGGCCCCTTAGCGAAGCACCGGGAGCGATATTAACGGGATTTGTCCTAATGTTTTTCATGTCATCATCTAAAGAAGCGGCTATGTATTGAATTTTTTTATTGCCGAGATACGTCCCTCTTATAACAGGACGAATATCGCTGTAAGCATTGACTTGAATAAAAAGCTTATCTTCGTTTTGGGATGACTTAGACTGCAATTTATCGAAAGAGGGAATAATTGTGTCGGTAATCGCATCAGCCATTTCATTAAGGTTCTCATCGACTATTTTTGCAAATTCCTCGTAATCGGCAATCCGCCGCCATCGCTTTGCCTGCATGTAGTGCCGCTCCTGCTGAGTAAGCCCGCTTTTTCGGGGACCGAAATACTGATTATAAGGGCTGAGTTCTATGAAAGAGTATGCTGTGTTGTCTTTTTTGTCCAAAAGAGCAAGATGATTTTCAAGATTTTTGCTCGTGTTCACTTCCCAGAAACCTGTCTGGAAGTAAGGGACATTTCGCCTGTAATCTTCGAGATTTTTTACAAATGCCCATTTGCAGGGTGGGAAATGATAGTATCGAGGCTCGATATATACAGTATCATTAATCAAAGTATCGTTCACAGGTTCGAAATGCGGGATTGCACCTGCTTTTGTCAGCTCGGACCTAACCGGGCTTTTGGCAGTCGGTACAAAAGTCGTGTCGAAAAGGGGAATTGTGTCGTATTCGATTAATTTTTTTGTCAATTTTTTAACGCTCCCGCTTTCAAGAATTATTTTTTTATTGATTTTCATTCTTGTAACGATAAGAGAATCAGCCTTCGTTTTTATTGAAAGAATGGGCATTTCGGGAGATGCTTTTATTTTGGATATATCGTTGAATTGATAAGCTTCATTTATCAAAGTTGTGTCGTATTGCACGGTTTCTTTTGCATTTGTTGTGTCGAGATATTCAATCTCTTTCTTATGCTCTTCGATTGAAGGCTCGATTGGTGTGACTTTTCTCCAGGCATAATGGCTGATTACGCTGTCGGTGCCCTGGCATTCGACTTTATCATAATTCGAGCCGCCGAAGGCAGTGTATTGTTTTTGGTATTCGAGGCTGAAAGTTGCGGGATTGCTGTCGGAGCGTTGAATTACTTTATTTCCGCTTTCATCTTTCAGAATGACGAATGGCTCTTTGACAATTCTATCCTTATTTTCAGCATCGAGAACGACGACCCTGTAATTGATTTTTGGGGGGCGGCAGGATTTATTGAATTTGAATTTATAAATATCGAAACCGCCATGGCTTTTCATCTGCTCTCCGTCGGAGAGATGAACAGGGGCATCGTACCTGTCGGAAGAAAAATAAATATAAGGAACAGTATCTCCGCTCGATGAATAAGGCTCGGGAATAAAAGGGAAAAATTCTTTTGCTTCGGAATTGATTGTGTCTTTTGCTTTCGGAAGACGAGTTGCATCGCCCGTCATTTCGATTTTTTGTTCGTTGAAATTAATTTTCAAATTTGCATCATACAAGTCGTAATCATTAGGGTCTTTATTATTCCTGTTGGACGAAAAGAGCAATGTCGGAGAATAGCACAGGCAATAAAGAAAGGGAGTTCCTTCGTTTGCGGGTGAATTTATGCTGCCTCCGAGTTCTGCGAAATTATGAACGGTCCCCCATTTTCCGTTGACCTCGAATGCATAGTACAAATCGGAATTGCCGAGAATGGTATCGGCATTACCGGTTAATCCTTTTTCCATTTGGAAAGGGGAGCCGAAACCTTTTTTGTAATCTGCACGGTCGGATGCCCAGAGAAGCAGAATATCCCCTTTTTCGTTTTCCATAGCAAAGGGATGTGAGTCCCAGACTTTAGTGTTTATCGGCTCGTCGAGCAGATGGAAAACATATTTCCCTTTTTTTTCGCTGAATTCAAACAGGTCGGTGCCTCCGATTATGCCACCGAGAGGGAGCTGTTTTATAACGCTCAGCTTTTCGTCGGGAGGATGGGAAACGGAAATGAAGCCGCTGCTGCTGTCAACAAAAGTAACCTCGTCAACATGCAAGCCACTTTCGTTCGAGAGCAGTTGTTTCAGATATTCTGCAGATGGATGGATACCGTCATTCTTTTGTTGAACAGGAGATGAAAACTCGGATTCGCAAAGTGTTACCGGAGATTTATTCAAGGGTTTCTGAATGGGAGCGATTTCGTCTTTGTCTGTATTAAGTTCATTTACATTTCCGGGTGGATAGACATACCTTGGTGTGGTGCAAGCTGTAAGGCAGGCGAGCAGAAAGAAAATTTTCAGAAATTTTATTCTTGTTTTCATTATTACCTTAACAGCTTTAATCACAAGGAACCTTATTAAATATTAAATTATAAAAAATAAAAATTAATTACTTGCTTTATCACTTCTGATTACAATCAGTTTTATTGCTGCCCCTTATTTCCGAAAATTTAATTGTTACTCTCTTAAGATTCGGAGGAAATGTCCCTTGGTTAATGTCGGCAATCAGGACGGCAAAATCTTTCCCGTTGCGGGCATGATAAAAGTACATCTGGCCAGGTTGAACCAAAATATCAACAGCCTGAGATGCACTTGCCGACAAAAGGCTGTCCCTCACGCTTTGAGGGATACTGCCAGAATATAGATAAGTAACATCATGATTACTCAAGTCCATTACACGTATATCGCTCGTTGTAAAGCTTGAATTAACCGCATTTGTCAATCCCTTACCGAAATCGGTAACCTTTCCTTTAATATTATTAAATTCATTATCCGTTGACCTGTAGTTTTCAATCCGGGAGCAAAACAGGCTCGCATCCTCAGACTGCAAAGTAAAGGGAAATTCTGTTAGCGACCCATAAAACCGCAGTAATGCTGTCGGCGGAGCCGCTGTGATGTCAACGTCTATAACCATCATATCCCCAACGAGTGAAGAGTTTGTTGGGTGTATGCTGACAAGCTGTGCAATCAGCTGTTGTCCCGAGGATGTAAATTGCTTTTGTGCTATCACTACTTTCTCTTTCGTTGTGTCAGTCTGGCTGAAACGGTTGTCGTTTGCCAGGGTGCCTGAGCTCGAGTTATCGCTCGGAAAAAGAAATGTCTGAATCGAGTAAGTCGGCACAGGCACAATAGTCGTGTCATTCCCGTTAACGACGGCAGAAACTCTCGGGTCGAACTGCGTTATGGTTGCTTCCCTCGGATTGCACGGATAATTTGCCGTTACAAGGTCACATTCGCTGCATGACTGAATGATAACAGCAAGAGCCGATAATATTATTATGGATAAATATCTGAACATTTTATTTAAATATTTAGTTTTCATTTTATTTCGTTCTAATATGTAACACCCATTCTTAAAAGAAACATATTAATCCGCCTCATCGAAGGTACATTTTCAAAACCGGCAACTGCCGCGGATTCGCCGAATGCGAGGGACCTGAATCCGGCATCTATGGATAAATCAAGGAACGATGCCATCGGAATATCGAAACCAAACCCCAAGCCATATGACAGCGGAAGGCTTATGTCAACCCCGGGAAGCAAGCCCATCTGGCTTAATCCTTCGATATATTTCCTGCAATTCGCACAGCCGGTAGTGAAATTAAATTTGAACAATGAAATTGATAATTTATCAACAGGCATCCCGAATTGCCCGTAAATGAACGGTTTCATGCAAAGCCCGAGAAATTTATCGCTTGGCGATTGATACCTCGCATGTAAAAGTACCGTAGGCCTTAGATAATCCTGTCCTTTAAAAGCGTTATACGCCTTAATGCCGGAATTGACGGCGATACCCAAACCCCATTCTTTCATTCCACCGAATCTTACGCCTGCGGCGATTTCTCCGAGCCAGGCATCCCTGCCGACTAAGGTTGTCATTGACGAATAGTCGGTATATACCGCATAACCTCCTCTCAATTCCACGAACAGCCAGCTATAATTTCGCTTTATGCAATGAACATTCAAATCGAAAGCCAGGTTAAACTGCCGGCAATTGCAAGGGTCGCACGGGTTAATGTCTTTCGTTTCGACAGGTACTTCGCGCAGGGAACGCAGATAATCGGGATTGTTGAAATTCTCGAAGAC
>DAHXMP010000302.1 GCA_027371665.1 Bacteroidota bacterium
ATTTGGACCCCTGTTAGCCATAGCGAGAGTCCCTTTGATATAGCCTATTTTATAGCTCGGAGTTTCGGGGTCGAGTTCGTCTTCGAACTCTTTTTTATAAATAGTTTCACCCCCGGTGCCCCAATCATCCATTCTCCGTGAATTGAGAGTCAGCCTGTCGCCTGCCTGAATTAAAAAATTTTTTGCAACCCTGTGAAATTTGATTCCGTTATAATAGCCTCTTTTCGCTAAACCTATAAAATTCACCACAGTCTTAGGAGCATCTTTACCATAAAGCCCCAGCACAATTTTACCCTTCGATGTCATCATTACAGCTTCAACGGTAATAACAATTCTTTCTTTCGGGAGCATGATATTAGGTTCGACCTGAATCTTCTTCTCATTATGCTTAAGGACTTCTAACTGCTTTTTATTAGAATCAGGAACGGTTTTATTTACCGGCTCCTGTTTTGAACAGCCGGGAAAAATAACAACCGGTATAATCAGAACACAAAACAAAACAAATTTTAACTTTAAAGATTTCCCATTATTTGAACCACACATCATCATCCGTCTCATATTATATTTTTATATAAAAGAATGATTATAGCTATACCAAGTAAAATACGATATATAATGAATAATAATGTTGATTTTGTTCTCAGGTATCGTAGAAGAAATTCAATCGAAGCATATCCGCTGACAGCAGCAGCGATAGTAGAAATTATTAAAACCAAAAAGCCATGCCCTGAAATATATTTAAGGCTTTGGTAAAACTCCAGCAAGCCGCTTCCTAAAACTGCAGGTATGCTTAATAAAAATGAAAACCGTGCTGCCGTTTCACGGTTCATGCCGAGAAACAGCCCTGCTGTTATTGTCGTTCCGGAACGTGATGCGCCCGGGATTAATGCAAGACATTGTGCAAAACCTACTATCAATGCGTCTTTCCATGTCAGGTCATTCATTTCTTTTTTTAGCTTACTTATTTTCTCGGCAAGTGCAAGAAACAGTGCAAGTGCTATCAGGACTATTGCAATAATAATCAGTTCCTTTGTTAGTTTTCCTTCGATGATTTTTTTTAGTAATAAGCCCACTGTAACCACGGGAACCGTACCGATAATAATCAGCCAGCCCATTTTTGAATTAAAGCTTTGTCCTTTATAATTCCTTCTTTGAGAACCGAGATTCTCCTTAATAAAAGATATGACAATATCCTTAATATCTTTGTAGAAATAGACGAGTACGGCAAGCAATGTCCCAAGCTGAATAACAGCTATAAAAGCAGTCCAGTGCTCAGGCTGTTGTGAATTCAACAGTCCCATCAATTTACCGGCAATAGTTAGATGCGCCGTACTGCTGATAGGAATGAACTCGCTCAATCCCTGTAGTAAACCGAGAATAATTGCTTCGATTATGCTCATAAAATTATTTTTGTCCGTTGTAAAAAAATCAAGGATGTAATTTATGTTATTTTGCAGAGATTTAAAAAAGGAAGGTCTTAAAAAAAAAGAAGGGGGTATCATTAATTGATGCCCCCATATTCAAAATTATTTTATAATCGTAAACAATTTCCCTACCACAGGCAATGGCTTAGCTTCACCTTTTGATGCATTGATAATACCGATAATTACACATACAATAGCAAAAATCCATACAACAAGCCATATCAAAGTGAAAATAATTGCGAATGAAAACAGGAATGACCAGGGAAGGATTGCCGTAATAATGCTGATAACAATCCAAAGAGCCACAACGCAAATCCATAAAACCAAACCCTGGTTTGTGTGATATTTTGCGAACTTCGACTGGTTTGCCGCAAGCAATGGTATTAGCCAGAAAATATAGGCTAAAATCGCCATCGTCTTGTTTTTTTCGATATCTTCGGGTTCAAAACCCTGTGCCGAGGTTGTTACTTCATCTGCCATAAATTCCCTTTTAATTATTAAACAAGTTATTTATTAATTTTTTTTTATATATCTAAACAAATTAAGATAAACTAAATATCACATGCTTGCAAGCTGCCTCAGGTTCATGGAATTTGCAAGATTCTTAATAAAATCGGTCCCGCTCTGATTATCAGCCTGAATCTTCAAAAAGAATCGCCAGGCAATTCCCAAATCGAGTTCGGCATTTTTATTCTTTTTATCGAAAGACTCGAAACCGACGACATTATCAATTCCGGGTTTGTAGGTTTTTTCAATTTTCTGGTCGTTTTCCATTGATAAACCGGTTGCCCATATTGCAGTTAAACCTGTATATAATCCCTCAGCCTGGTTGTAATCCAGCAATTCAATCGTAATGTAACTTTCACTGCCGTCAGGATTTTTCATAGTGTACCTGCGGCTTGCATCGGAATAGGAAAAACCGGCACTGTTCATTGAAGTTCCCTGGGGGTCTTCGGCTTTATATCCGTTAATAGAAGCCGGCAGAAATTTTTGCAATTCAGTATAATGCATTGCAAGAGTGTCTCCTTTTTTTACTCTTTCCTGTCTTCTTGCTTCGGCAAGCTTACTTTCATCTGCTATATTTTTCGATGCCTCTGCAACCTTCTGTGCAGCCTGGAACGCTTGTTTCATCTGGCTTGCTTCCTTGCCGCAGCTATACAGCAAAATTCCCAATGCCAAAACAAAAACCAAAGCTAATTTTTTCATTTGTCCTCCAAGTTATTAAACACAAATAATTAAAATTTTTTAACTATTCATTAATTTGTTTATCTTAATGTTTCCATCATAATTTTTTTTAATGTATTTCTCCCTTGACTTAATCAAAAAGGTAAGATACTAAAAATTCTTTGATTTCACCAAATTTTTGTTTTGTTATAAGTTTGTTAATTTTTGCTGTTTCAAGAGTGGCTAAACTCAGGTAACAATATATATTTAAAAGGCTTGGATATTTCTTTAATGTTTTTACATGAAGCCTAATAGTTTCCAAATCCGCTCTCGCAATAGGTCCGGTTAAAGGAAATCTTATTTTATCCGTTACTTTTAGGTTATTCCCGATAGTTGTATTAATAATTTTTGGCAGAAAATCATTCCATGGCAGGGAAGCTTTTGAAGAAATTAATTCTGACCCTGTTACCGCAGTACTTAAAAAATTAGATGCAAAAACAGCGGAAATATGATACAGTGCTTTCTCTGCCTTATTTTTATATGATAATTTTAATGCCCTGCCTCCGAGATTGTTTATTATTTTTTCCAAAATATCGAATGAGTCTTTTGTTTCGACTCCCCAGCTAATATCATTTAATATATCAGGAGATGGTTCATAGAATGTCTGATAAGGATGACAGCAGGCTGTTTTCGCCCCGGCTCTTCTACATGATTCAAGGACAGAAACAGGGAGAACACCCGAACAATGAATTACATATTTCCCTGATAATTTCTGTCCGAATACATCAGCTAATCTGTCCGATACATCTTCGATTCCTGAATCATTAACAGTTAAAAAAATAAAATCGGGAAGAATGATTTTTTTATTGATTGATGAATAGCATTTAATTCCGGTGTTAATTTCTTCGTTAATAAACGGTACTGCTTTATGAGACTTTTCGATAATCCAGTTCAATGCTCCCTTCCGGGAAAGAGCCTGAACCAGAACTGAGCCAAGTTTTCCAACCCCTATTACACCGCATTTAAATTTTGACTCTTCTCTCATTTTGAGATATATCAGACATTCTTTTCAATTACATAAGAATCCTTAGTGTCTTTAACCGTATAGCCTTCATCAATGATTTTTTTTCTCAGGCTATCAGCCAATGCAAAATTCTTCTCAGATTTAGCTTTTAATCTTTGCTCTGCCAATTCAGTTATATCAGGAGGAATGATTTCAACTTCGGTAGTCCTTTCACCGATATCCCAGACAGCAAATATTTTATTCAGTTCACCGAAAAATTCAATCGCGGACTTCCTTGCTTCGGAATCTAGAGTGGATGCCGGATTTGAGTTGATAAACGTAAACAGTGAGGCAATCGCCTTAGGTGTATGCAAATCATCTGCAAGGTTTTTGAATACTTCATCTTTCAGATTTGTAATTGCATTTTTGTCATTAAATTCATCTCTCCCGGTCTCATACAGTTCATAAATGTAGTCCTGGAGCCTGAATCTTGCCTTCCTTGCGGCTTTGATTCCGTCAAATGTAAAATTATAGGTTGAACCGTAATGAGCGGAAAGCATTGCAAAGCGGATATCGAGAGGGTCAATTCCTTTAGCAGTCAAATCACGCAGGGTGAAGAAGTTCCCAAGCGACTTGCTCATCTTCTGCCCTTCAACCTCGAGAAATTCATTATGGCACCAAAAAGCTGTAGGGTCAATTCCGTATCCTGCATGGCTCTGAGCTATTTCGTCTTCATGGTGAGGAAATTTAAGGTCAATGCCGCCGGTGTGAATATCGAAAGGCAATCCCAGCAATTCTTTTTCCATGGCCGAACATTCGATATGCCAGCCCGGCCTTCCGTCGCAGTTCTCCCCGTTGATTTCAAACTCCCAGAAAGGTTCTCCGGGTTTCCTGTGCTTCCACAACACGAAATCATTTACATCTTCCCGTTCGTACTGGTCTGCATCTATCCTTGCACCAGCACGGAAATTCTCAAAATCAATATTATACAACCTGCCGTAAGTTCCCTTTTCACGCCACTTATTTACATTAAAATAAACGGAGCCTTCCGAAACATAGGCATAGCCGTTCCCGATGATTTTTTCAATTAATTCCTGCATATAAGGCATGTATTCGGTAGCCCGAGGAAGCGAGTAAAAATCATCGATCTTTATTCCGAGTTTTTCAATATCTTCAAAAAAACATTTTTCGTAAAATTCCGTAAACTTGAATAAGTTTTCTTTGGGATTATCCGTCTGAGTCCCCATATCAGATTTCCATCCACTGCTTCCGGGGCTGCTGTCGCGAATCGTTTTGTCGTCAATATTCGTTATGTTCATAACCCACTTGACATCGTAGCCTCCGACAATCCGCAATACCCTTTGAAGTAAATCGGCAAAAAGAAAAGCCCTCATGTTCCCTATATGTGCGTAATTATATACCGTAGGCCCGCATGAATAAATCCTTACTGTATTTCCTTCCAGCGGCTTAAAAGGCTCGACGGACTTTGTCAACGAATTATTTAATAAAATCTGTATCCCCATGCTTAACAATAATTTTTCAGGATGTCCGAAAATTCAATATATTTTAAAGTTCAAATTAAGCAAATATTGTATTCTTTTATTCAATTTGTATTATAAATCAGGTAAATTTGCCATGTATGGGTTTATAATTATTTTCTGACATTTATTAGAACATTTTATATATAAAATGAAAATATTAAAAGCTGAATTTATTAAGGGTGCCGAAAAACCGGAGCAGTTCCCAATATCAAGACTGCCGGAAGTTGCTTTTGTCGGAAGGTCTAATGTCGGAAAATCGTCTCTGATTAACAGTATTGTTCAGAGGAAAAACCTGGCAAGAATTAGTTCAACACCGGGGAAGACACAGCAAATAAATTTCTTTACAGTTGATTCAAAATGGAGTTTTGCGGATATGCCCGGTTTCGGCTATGCTTCGGTCAGCAAGACGGACAGGAAAAATTGGGAATCATTAAACATTAAATATCTCGAATCGAGGGAGAACCTGCTTCTCGTGTGCATGCTCATTGACAGCCGCCATGAACCAATGCAGAGAGATTTAGGATTAATAGAAATGCTCGAGCTATACAATAGAAATTATATTATAATACTTACAAAATCAGATAAAATATCAAAGGATATAATAAATAAAAGAACTGGGCAATTTGCAGAGCTTGTAAGTCGATGTAAACATTGCCTTGAAATCCTGCCGAATTCATCCGTTTCCGGAACAGGCAGGGAAGATTTATTAGGAATAATAAAAAAAGTAATGAAAAACACACATTAAACAGGTGAAATCATGAACGATATATTTGCAAAAAAAGCCGAAGAATCAATAAGAGAAAGCATTACTGTAAAACAGCTCCTGCTGGACGATTGCTTAGATTCTATTCTTTCGGGCGGAATTAAATTAGCCGAATCAGTGAAAACCGGGGGCAAGATAATGTTCTGCGGGAACGGAGGCAGTGCGGCAGACAGCCAGCATCTTGCGGCAGAACTCGTAATCCGCCTCAGGGGGCATGTCAACCGGCCTGCTATTCCTGCTATTGCTCTTACAGTTGACCCCTCGATAATGACCGCAGGGGGAAATGATATTGGATTCGAAAATGTTTTTGCACGTGAAGTAGAAGCCCTCGGCAGAAAAGGCGATGTTCTTGTCGGTATTTCGACGAGCGGTAACTCCGATAACGTTCACAGGGCAATTATGCAGGCAAAGAATTTCGGAATTTTCACAATAGGTTTGCTCGGTTCAGGAGGAGGAAAGATTCAGAAGCAATGCGATATGTCGGTTGTCATTCCGGCAAATGTAACGGCGAGAATCCAGGAATCACATATTTTAATCGGTCACATCTGGTGCGAATTGATTGAAGAGTACATGTTCCCGGAATTATTTAAACAGGAATGAGTTGTATTTCAATTCATAATAAATATACGGTTCAATTAGAATTTGTATAATAATTTATACAATACTCATACCCTTATCAAATTTCTCCAATATTTTATATTTCTACAACTACCCGCGGAGTTATAAATTTTTTTTCGTAGCCGTTGTTGTAACCATGTATTTTGAATTTCCTGTGGAGGAGCTTTTCGTCGAGTAAGTCTTTGTTTAATGAAATGCTGTATTGGAGTCGTTTTTCGAGGTCACCTAAAATTTTATAAGCCTCGGTAATTTCGAGGAAACGGTTAAGGTTTTCTGAAGTATTTTCACAAACGTCTGGATGGTACCTCCTTATGAGCCTGTAATATGCTATTTTAATCTGCTCTGTGGAGGCTGTCCTCTGAACTCCGAGTATTTTATAATAATCTTTCTCTATCATGCTAAAGTCTTTTAATTTTCATTGCACTTCAAATTTAACAAATCCTGAATCAGCCGTCAATACGTATAAATACTGAAGTTTTGATTTTAATAAATTTTTTCCCTTTTCCCCTATTCGATAAAAAAATAAAAGGAATAAAATTCAATAATTTATTTCTTTTAAAATTACTACACTATTTTCACGGCACTCTGAATTTCGATTTCCGTTTCTGCAGGAAGTTCGGTATAGCTAATTACGCTTAACATCGGGAACTGAGAATGAACCAGCCTGTATAAATAAGGCCTTACCTGTGCTGAACATATTAATACAGGCAGATACCCTGCAAGAGTAATTTCGTCAATTGCCTCATTCAGGCTCGTTTGTATATCTTTAATCACATTCGGTGCCAGCCCTAAAGTAACACTCGTGCTTGCCTGGGTGTTGGACTGCAGGGCATTAGTCATAGTTAGCTCGATTTGAGGGTCTAAGGAAATGACGTGTACAACTCCGTTCTGGTCCTGATATAGTTTTTTAATCGTTTCCGATAAATTGTGCCTTACGTATTCAGTAAGGACATCAATATTTTTAGTAACCTTATAATATTCGAGCAATGACTCGCTTACAATAGGCAAATCCCTGACAGGTATTCCTTCACGAAGGAGGTTCTGTAGGACTTTCTGGATTACTGCTACAGGCAGAGTTTCAGGCTTGATTTCATCGAAGAGAGCGGGATAATCGGTCTTCATGTTTTCAAGCAGGTGTTTAATATCCTGCCTTGTCAACAACTTGTCAGCGTTACGCTTAAGGAGCTCTGTCAGGTGAGTTGTAAGCACCGTAGCGGCTTCGACGACTGTATAGCCCATAATTTCGGCATTTTCCCTCTCCGAAATCGTAATCCACGTGGCAGGCAATCCGAAGACCGGTTCGGTTACGGTAATTCCTGTCAATTGGCCTTCAGCAGTTCCGGGATTCATTGCGAGAAGCATATTGGGATGAAGGATGTTTCTTGCAAGCTCGTTCCCGCGTATTTTTATGACATATTCTTCAGGTTCGAGCTGTAAATTATCACGAACCCTTACAGGCGGCAAAATAATACCAAGTTCGCTCGCAAGCTGACGACGGACATTCGTAATTCGCTTAAATACATCTCCGCCCTGAGCCTCGTCAACAAGAGTTATAAGAGTATATCCAAGCTCTATTTCAACCGGGTCAACCTTGAGAAGTTCCTCAACGGGCTGTTCTTCGGGCTTCCTGGCTTTTTCGGCATCGGCAAGTTCTTCGCGAAGCTTCTCCTCATCTTTTTTCTTAATCTGCTGTGTCCTCAGATAAGCAAG
>DAHXMP010000308.1 GCA_027371665.1 Bacteroidota bacterium
TTTTATCCGCTGCTATATAGTTGCCATCAGGTGCGGTGGCGAGGTGCAGTATATGAAAGTGGTGAAGGGGGAATAAAAAATAATTGAATAATTCTGTCACTTTGTATCGTTTTCAATTGTTATATATATAGAAGCAGGGACTATTTTAAAAAGTTATTTGAAAATAAATTTTTCATTCAATGATGAAGGAGGACTATGAAGACAAAACAGAACAAGAACCAGGAGAATCGGCATGCACATTTTGTGCTTAGAGAGTTAGTTATATAAAAATAGAGTCATCGGAAGAGTCCAATGACTCTACGCTAAACAGCTCTTTTCCGCATACAAAGAATTTGAGCAATGAATGCGGATGTAAGAGCAAAATTAAAAAATAATTAATTTTGTATAACAATTTATAGGAGAAAAAAATGAATTTTCAAAATTTTGAGGTTACACCTCTGTGAAATGCACAATTAAGTATTTCACCTTCCAATACACTTATAATAAATAACATCGGTGGGTCGGGAATAGATGGTGTTCAAATAAATATTATAGGACATAATAGCTGCAACATTCAATATAATGAGATACCATCTCTACCAAATGGAGGTGTAATGAGAATTTCTTCATTGGGAAAAAATTTAATCAATCAAGTAGTAACATTTTATGATGAATTAATATGGTTTGATTCTACACTTAATCAAGTTATTATTGGATATAATATGGGATTGATGCCCCAGCAATTTACTCTTTTTGGTGAATTGAATGGTAGTAGAGTTTTTGAAATTCAAAAACAAAATCCATTATATCCAACTATGCCAGGTTTTTGGGAAATTGTTGCGGGAGTTGGAGCACTTGTTGGTATTGGCGTTGCGGTATGGGCCGCTTTACGAACACATACTACAACATCAAGAACGTATAATTATGACGCGAACAATAATCTTATAGGTTATAGTGTTACTTATACTACAGATCCAAATCCTTTTGAAATAATTGTAGATGGACAAACCTATTTAGTTGATGATTTTGGTATAAATTATTCAGAGAATTTACAATCTCCCGATGATCAAAATCTTGTGCCATATAATACTGCTTTTCAAATAACAGGTGTAAATTTAAACTCTTTAGAAATTACATCAATTATTTAGATACAAT
This sequence comes from Bacteroidota bacterium, assembly GCA_027371665.1. Taxonomy (GTDB): domain Bacteria; phylum Bacteroidota; class Ignavibacteria; order Kapaibacteriales; family UBA2268; genus DAHXMP01. The sequence continues at coordinate 1,135 of DAHXMP010000308.1, forward strand.
GATTTTTAACATAAGACAACCTATAAAATTTTATTATTATAATTTTATAATTTAGAGGATAGCGGATATGAAAAAGAAATTTTTATGGATTTCAGTCATTATTGTAATTATTTTTTCTTTATTTGCAATTTATATTAGTAGACATAGAGAGCCTGATTATTCTATAGGTAATGATAAATTTAAAATTATAAATATTCTAAATCATAAATGGAAATTTATTGTGACAAAGTCAAATACTCATTATATCGATACCTTAATTTTAAATTCATATTTTAAATCTGGGAATAATGATAATTTAAGATTTAGATGGATCTTAATCACTTTTGATTCTTTAAAATCGAATAGTTTAATTGATACTGTATATTCAGTTATTAATGTTTCTGTAGATAAAAATAATTATGTTGAAATACCAAATCCGACAAATAAATATTTAAAATTAACAGAAGCTATACCCTCGCCACAATTGAAATTTCCTATTGAATTAGGTCATCCAATAAATACAAAAACAAAAGTAAAGATAACTAGCAATGAAGAATTAAAAGGTATAACAGTTACGGGTAAGATTGAAGTTAAAGGAAAAATTTATTATGATAATCCAATTGTCAAAGATTCATGTTTGGTATTAGATGTAGTGGGCAATAGTAAATTAGGTACATTTAAAGCCAAATATTATTTCCATGAAAAATACGGATTTGTTTATTTTTATTTCGACTTTGTTAAGTATCAAGTAGAAATTAACATTATTTCATACAAATGATTTTTTGAGTTCTAACTAAGTAGGTGAAATATATGTATTCTCTATATAAAAATGTACAATTAGATAATGGGCAACGGGTTGGAACTGGTTGGCTGCCACCATTACCCAATATGCAGGATTATACAAAAGAACATGAGGAAATAATACCGTTTATTTCTAAACTTGGATTAGCAGATATGGAACAAAAATTACCTTCAAAAATTGATTTAAGGCAATGGTGTTCTCCAATAGAAAATCAACTTAAACTGGGGTCATGTTCAGCTCATGCAGGAATTGCATTAGTTGAATATTTCGAGAAAAAAGTAAACAATAAATTTATTGAAGGTAGCCATCTTTTTTTATATAAGACTACACGAAATCTGATGCAGATTGCTGGCGATTCCGGTGCTTGGTTAAGAAATGTCATGAGTGCCTTAGTTTTATTTGGTGTGCCAAATGAAAAATATTGGCCTTACTCTACTGATGGGATTCATGTAAATCCAAATTGGGATAGTGAGCCAAGTGCTTTTCTTTATGCTTTAGCAAATAATTACCAAGCAATTAAATATTTTTGTCATGACCCTCAAGGTAAAAATATAAATACATCAGATTTACTTTTAACAGTTAAACAATATCTGGCGAGTGGTATTCCGTCTATGTTTGGTTTTTGGGGATTCCCTTCTTACAATTTAACAGATATAATAGGAGGTATACCTTATCCAGGCCCGAAAGAATTTGCTCAATGGGGACACGCTATCACTACTTTTGGTTATGATGATGATATAAAAATAACGAACACAAAATATAATATTCAAACTACGGGGGCTCTACTTATACGTAATTCTTGGGGTACAAATTGGGGTGATAAAGGTTATGGCTGGTTACCTTATAATTATGTCCTAAATAAGTTAGCTTGTGATTTTTGGTCGCTTCTATCAATGGAATGGATTGATAGTGGTCAATTTGGTATATAAAATTCATTTTTTTTATATAAAAATTTTATTTTTTTAAAATTTCTAAGACAAAAACGTTCTATATATTTTTTCGTAATCTTTCCTGACTCTATCTTCTGTCAAGCCGAACCGGGCGAGGGAGTATTTATGCTCGCTTTTGCGGACTTTAGTTTTTTTCAATAATTAGAACTGCTTAAAAAAACAGTACTTTTCATTTATTTCTTAAGTATCCGAACCGTTTAAAAAACTGAAAAACTACAATTCACGTATTCACACTTCCGTGGGATTGAATACAAACTTGGTGTCTTTATTTAATTAGCAAATCAAAATTTTAATGCCTGATTACCGCAAACTTTCCAACCGATACCGCATCTGTCGTTGATGACGAAGCGACAATCATATATACACCGCTTGATACATAGCTTCCTTTTGTATCTCTCCCGTCCCAAACGGCTTTTCTTCCGGATACATTGAGGGAATTAATAAAACCGCCGTCAATTGTAAGTATTTTCAGGGAAGCATCGGCAGCTAAACCGTCTATTACCAGTTCTCCGTCCTTTTCAGGGTCGTAGGGTTGAGGATAACATTTAATATTAAACTGTGGCAGAGGCTCTATCGAAAGGCTATGTGCAACAGACAAACCTTTTTTTGTACCGAAAAATATTTCCCCGGTTTGCGGATTAGTCTTAATTGCATATACTTCATCGCTGACAAGCTTGCTGTTTTCCTTGGTAATAATTGCCAGAACTTCCGTACCGTCGGAATTCAGCACCCATACCCCGGTATTCGTAGCAATCCATTTGTTATTCAGTGCGTCGACAGCAATATCATTAATCATCTGATTTCCAACAAGGTTTATCTGCCTCATGCTGGGTTTGGAATTCTGAAGCACGGCATAAGGATTGTACATAACACACAACCCGGATTCAAAACCTATCCATAAAGCATCAGTTTTATCAACCGCAAGCGACGTGATACCGTTCTCGAGCATTGCTGAATTTGAGGTTGTGAGCAATCCGCAAATATCATCTGCTTTATTGTCTAAAGTTCCGTTCTCATTGAAATACATAATTCCCCAGGGTTCGCTTGTTCCCGAACCGAGCCACTTGGTTCCCGACTGGTCAATAGCTATAGATAAAAAAGTTCTTTTTGTAGGATAAACACAATTTTCGAAATCAACAAACGAGCCGTCCTTTTTATAAGCAAGGAGAGAAGGTCCCGGGCTTTCCAATCCATAGTTGGTTATCCAGAGGACACCGTTACTATCGGTGGCAGTTTGACCGGCAATTACCCAGTCATCACTTATCGCAATACCTCTCATGGGTGTATTATGATTGTTAAAAATCTTATAGGTATAACCCGTATCGGTTTGTTGTACCATACATAAACCGCTGCCCCAGTTGCTGGCAAATATTTTACCCTTCCTGTCGGATGAGATTTTATAGTAGCTGTCATTCAGCAATACCGTATCTTTTTCATTATTGAAATTTGTCCATTCACCGTTCTCAAATTTCATGAATCCTTTTCCCCTGCCGTCAAAGTCCGTTGCTGCCCATAATGCTCCCATCCCGTCAATATCCAGGCTGAGAAAAAGATTAATTGCCGGGGAATTTGGGGCTTCGGTATCGAGATTTTTATTTTGATAGATACCGATACCTGAATCGTTAAAGAAAATAATTATCGCATCGGCTGTAAATATATAACCGTTGATTAATGTAATTTGTGAAGGACGCACAATTCCGAGATTGCCGTTTGAAAGAGAATAGATAGCATAATCCGTAGAACTATACAACACATTATCTTTCGAATGAAGAGTATTGTAGTGTTCCCATGTCTCGAGTGTATCGAGAACTGTGAACTTATTGCTGTCGAGCCTGCATAAATTTCCGGAAGTAATGGCATAAAGGGAACCGTTATTAAAACATATACTTAAAATTGCAGAATTCGGAAGACCCTCACTTGCGTCATAAACATTCCACGATTGCGGGTCAATTATCATTGAATTCAACTCGGCTTCAGCTATCCCGGCATCAGTTGCCAGCCATATCTCATTACCCTGAATCAAAATTTTATTTACAATCGGCTTCTGTTGAAAACTTCCAAACATACTGACAGTTTCAACAAAAACTTTTTGCTTAGTATTGAAAATAGTTAAACCAAATCCTCCACCTATATAAGCAAGAGAATCCCGGATAAGTATATCATTAATCACCGGATTTGTCAGGTTAGTAGTATTGACAATATCTGTTATGTGGGTTATCCCCAGATTCTCGGATATTATTTCAAAATATCCTTCAAATGTTCCTGCATAAATTATCTTATTTAATGTATCTGCACATATAGCAGTAATATCATTGCTTGCCAAACCTTCATTTGTGCCGAGTTTGATAAAACGGCTTCCGCTGTTTGTACCCGATGAGTCATATATAAAAATACCACCGGTAGTACCTGCCCAGATTCTTCCCCTGGAGTCAACCGCAGCCGATGTAACATTTAATAATG
>DAHXMP010000310.1 GCA_027371665.1 Bacteroidota bacterium
GTACATTGGGTGTACCATTATTAAATATTGAAAAATTTGAAAAAACAAAAGGGAATGCTGTTTTAGATGGAACAGATGCCGAGTTAATGAGTTTCGCCAATCGTGTATTTAAGTACAAAAGAGACAAAGGGCTTGATTTGATTTGTAGATTTAATGGTAAATATATTATCGGTGAAGCAAAGTTTTTAACTGATTTTGGTGGCCATCAAAATGCCCAATTTGAAGATGGAATATCAACCCTGAAATCAAATGTAAAAAATGCGTTGGTTATAGCAATATTTGATGGTGTATGTTATATCGAGACCAAAAATAAAATGTTCAACTCATTGGAAAAATATTCTAAATATAATATATTGAGCTCGTTATTATTAAGAGAATTTTTATATCAAATTTGAAATCTTATGCATTTAATTTTCGATAATAATAAAACAATCTTAGATGTCTTAAAAGAAAAACCGGAGAAGAAATTTAAGCTTATCTCAGGAAATTATTCTAATCATAAATTTAATAATCTGCTAATCAAAGGTGACAATCTAAATGTTATGAAATTTTTATTGGAGGATTTTAATTTAAAACACAAAATTGACTTGGTTTATATTGATATACCATTTGCCACGAATAATGTGTTTCGTGCTGGAGTTTCAAGAACATCAACAATCAGTTCAAGCAGAAATGATCCTATAGCCTATAATGACAAATTAAAGGGGAAAGATTTTTTAGAATTTATTAGAGAACGATTAATTATTTTAAGAGAATTTATGTCGGATTGTTCCTCAATTTACCTTCATATAGATTATAAAATAGGCCATTATATTAAAATAATCATGGATGATGTTTTTGGATTTGATAAATTTAGAAATGATATAACAAGAATCAAATGCAATCCGAAAAATTTTAAGAGAAATGCTTATGGAAATGTTAAAGATTTGATTTTGTTTTATACAAAAACAAACAATTACGTTTGGAATGAACCTAAAATTAAAATGGATGGGGAAAATATTATTAAGCTTTTTAATAAAATTGATGATAAAAGAAGAAGATATACGACAAATCCATTACATGCTCCAGGTGAAACTTTAAATGGTAAATCAGGCAAAAAATGGAGAAACCTGGAACCGCCAAAAGGAAGGCATTGGCGCTATGCTCCCGAGGTTCTCGATGAACTCGATAAAAAAGGTTTATTGGAATGGTCAGACAATGGAGTACCGCGAAAAATTATTTATGCGGATGATTACGGAATGAAGAGATTGCAGGACATTTGGGAATTTAAGGACCCTCAAAATCCAATTTATCCAACGGAAAAAAATCTTGCTCTGCTTGAACTTATTATTAAAACTTCTTCTAATGAAAACCAAATTGTTATGGATGCTTTTTGTGGTTCCGGCGGAACTCTTTATTCTGCTGCAAAATTAAATAGAAATTGGATTGGTATTGATAAATCGGATGTGGCTATAGACATAACAAAAAAAAGATTTTCAACCTCCGAAAATACCCTTTATTTTAATCAATATTTCGAATACTGTTATTTGGAAGAAACAGAGTATTAAGTTTCACTGCTTCCGCAGGGTTTGTACTTCATCAGAATCGGGAATGAAATAAAGAAGTTTTGAAGGAGTGACTAAAAAGATTATTTTTTCCATAACATAAATTTTGCTTTTTTACAGCAGATAGCCTTAACAAATTAATTTTTGAAATTGAATTCTCATCAAATTAGAAAATAAGAAATTTTTGCTGCCACAAGATAAAATTACAAACCTTGTATTTCCCTATTTTGTAAAGCCTTACAAATTATTTAAAATTTTTTTGTGACTTTTTCCGGTTTTCTGTGTCTATTATACATAAAGGAGAACGCAAAAATGGAAAAAAATAAATATATAGCAGCATATCTTAACCTTAGGATGAGAGCATACAGGGATATAATGACAAGGTATAACAGTACCGAACGAATACTTGAGGTCAACTGGCACCGTCAATATACTAATGTTGATTCTGCCCTAAAGCTGAAAGACATTACATCTAAAAAAATAAGAGTGAGATGATAATAACAGAATGATGGTTTGATGTTAATTTAACAGGTTTATTATTATTTTCAATAAATTCGTCCTAATCATTTTGACATTAAAGAGATTTTGTTTTGCTTAATTTAAAATATAAATTATTATTATTTTTCATCATTTGTTTTTTTAATTTTTGGATTCCCTCACTTTTTGCAGAATCTTCTATTGACCATGCCGTATTAGTCACAGTAACTACCGATTCACTGCCGACACCGAGAATCATATTGCATTTTCCGCATGACACATCTGCGTTAGAATACACAATAAGTAGGAAACTGAAAACTGACAGCGATTGGACATACACACTTGCTGTTTTGCCGGGGACAGACTCACTTTTTACAGATTCGAGCATCATAGTCGGGACAGGCTATGAATACAAATTAAAAAAGAAACTGAAAGAATTCGATGCTTTCTTTTATGCATACGCCGGGATAAAACTGCCCGAAACCGATAACAGGGGAATAGCATTGCTGTTAGTTGACAGCACAATGAATATGCCCCTCGATACAGAACTAACGACATTCGAAAATGATTTAAGAGGTGACGGCTGGCGAGTGATAAGGGATATTGCACCGAGAGCGGAAAAATTCAATTCATCAGCCGTGCAAAGTACAAAAAAAATAATTACAAATGAATTTTCAAAAAATGACAGCGATATTAAGGCAATCATACTTATTGGGAGAATAGCTGTGCCATATTCGGGCAATTCTGCTTTGGACGGCCATCCCGACCACAAAGGTGCCTGGGCAGCGGATTTATATTACGGTGAGCTGGATGGTAAATGGACAGATAATGTAGTCAACAATACCCAGGCATCCAGACCTGAAAACCGTAATGTTCCCGGCGACGGTAAGTTTGACCAGATTGTTATCCCTTCTGATGTTGATATTCCCGTTGGAAGAATTGACTTTTACAATCTTCCGGGTATATCAATGAGTGAAGCCGATTTGCTGAAACAATATTTAGACAAAGACCACAAATACAGGCATAATATAATAACTGCACCCGAAAGGGGGATAATCACAGATGGTTTCTGGATGTATGATAACGAAGCTTTTGCCTCTGAAGCATGGATGAATTTTTCCGCATTAATGGGTCCTATGAATGTTGACAGCGGAGACTTCCGGTATGGATTACAGGACAAATCGTATAAATGGAGCTATGGATGTAATTCCGGGAGTTATAATTCTGTTTATGCCACGGCATATGTCTTCGATTTCGATACATTGCTTTATCATTCTATATTTACGATACTATTCGGTTCATACCTCGGAGATTGGGATTCGCAGGACAATATTATGAGAGCCGCACTTGCTTCAAAGCCGTCAATTTTGACCTGCTGCTGGGCAAGCCGCCCATTCTGGTATTTTCACCACATGGGGCTTGGAGAAACTATTGGCTATTCGACACTTCTCTCACAAAACAATCAATACCTTTATGAGTCATCGGGAGTTCTTGGTTACAGGATGACTCACACCGCCCTCATGGGAGACCCTACATTGAGAGAACATATTGTGCCGCCACCATCAAATCTTCAAATTCTTTCAACTGCAATCTCAACGAACTCGGCTTCAGTTGATATGAAATGGGATGCCTCCCCCGATTCCGGCGTTACCGGATATAATGTTTATTGGGCTACAGGTTATAATAACAAATTTGTCAAAATCAATCAGTCTCCAGTTACGGATACAGTATTTACTGACAGATTGCCTGCACCCGGTGAAAATATTTATATGGTCAGAGCTTTGAAACTCGAAAAGGCAGCTACAGGTTCATATTACAACCAAAGTGAAGGTATTTTCAAGGAAACAGATTTGCCAAAAATAAATTTCTCATCGCTGACGGCACCGGTAATGAATTTCTATCCAAATCCTGTAAGTGATAGGCTATATATAGCTTTCCTTCAGCAATTGACTACACAATTTGAACTTGGAATATTTGATATGAATGGAAAATTAATAAGAGTAATTGGTGCAGGCAGAATACCCCCGGGCAGATATTTTTACACTTGGGATTTAAAAGATATAAATGATGCGAAAGTTTCCGCAGGGATTTATTTTGTCCGTTACCTGACAAGTGAAGGAATTACTACATTAAAGGTTTATGTGGAATAAGAATATTTTTTACTTAGTTTTAATAATAAGTTTATTATAAATACTTTTTCCTGTTTTAATTTTCAATATATAGGCTCCTTCAGGCAAACTTTCAGTATTAATCGAATAAAACGAAATCGGATTATCAATTGTAAAGTCTTCAATTTTTCTTCCAAGCTGGTCATATATTGTGCAGTAAACAGGTTCGACAAAATCCTTATTAAAATCAAGCTCTAAAAAATCATTAAATGGATTTGGATAAGCATCAACAAATACTTTTGAAGAGCTGTCCATCCCGGGATTTACAATCAGTTCCTTTAATGGAATAGCAAATATTGTTAATGAATTTACAGGGAAAATATATTCTTGTTTGAATACAATATCTTTAATTTTAGGTGCAACATTGAAGGGCACACTCGGAGAATTCATGGTTAAATAATTCGTATCGCTTAACTCATAAATTTTTGAACGGACAGAACCTATGAAATTATCAATAAAAATTTTTGTTCGAATTGAATCATTTGGGTTCCTGTTGACTACTGACAAAAACAAAGTATCCTGGGTTCTGGTTGCAACAACATCCAGCCATGGAACATTCTTGGGGCTCCATTGTACTTTATCTTCAGGTATATCATACGTTGAGCAGTAAACCAGAGACGGCAATAATTCTGTTCCGGTATGGTTACAGTATAGAGTAGCCGTGTAATATGGTGCCCCCACAAAAACCTGCCTTCTATTCTTTACAGAATCATACCTGCTGATTAATATACCGGATTCTACAAATGCCGTTCTTTCAGCTAATAACAAGGATTCTGAGTGCCTGATAAAAGATTGATAAGTTAGAGCTTCGACTATTGCAGTTTCAATTGTCCATGCCCTTGTATCGTCTTGCCATGTCCAGCCATTTTGAAGTTTTGACATCCATTCAGTTATTCCCTGTTTAACATTTGGGTAAATTCCGGCATTTTTTAACCATTGCAAAACATCATCTGTTGTATTATTAAGTGACTCATAAGGTCTGCTCATAAACATCAGGTGATAAATCATCTCATCATTTGTCCGGTATGGTTCATCTGACCAATGCCAGCCATATATTTGCGTGCTATCCTTAACTATACCCAATACCGTATTAAAATAATCGAATCCCGCCCATATATTGCCATCAACCATAATAACAATTGAACTGTCTTCATCTTTCATTGCTTTATAATAAAGAAGGTAACGTCTTGCCATATTTTCTGAATCTTTATACTGCTCATTCCCCACTTCCCAATATTTTACATTATATGGTTCTATATGTCCGTTTGCTGCTCTTAATGCTCCATAATGAGATTCCGGACTTCCGTTGCAATACTCAACCCAAGCGGCAGCTTCTTCAGGAGTCCCGTTTTCAAAATTAACCGTAATATGAGGTTCTGCACCAATCAGCCTACAAAATGCTACAAATTCATCTATCCCGAAATCCAATCTCTGAGATATTCCTTCAAAGCATAAATTGGGGGATTTCCTTTGGTCTAAATTACCTATTCCGTATTCCAAGTGTGAAGCTATCCAATCTGCAAAACAGCCTCCGGGATATCTAATGATTCCGGGTTTTAGTTCTTTAAAAAATTTGAAAAATTCTTTTCGTATCCCCAAAACATTATTTTTAGGCAAAAATGATGATTCATCAATTTCAATGTTGCCTATACCTTCAATTGTTATTGCAAGCATTGCATTCGTAATATTTGTTAAAAAAGGAACAGTAATAAATTCTTTACACCATGATGTATCCGGTTTACCAAAAGAATAATTATAATATTTTTTTTGAAATGAACTGTCGTATAAAGTTAATGATACACTTTTAATACCGCTGTCTCCGCGAATATATATATAGAAATTGTTTGCAGTGCTGTCAGTTAAAAAAATGTGCTGGTAAATACCTAATGTGCCTTTATTGTTTTTCCTGGTTATTTTCTGCAAGTATCGTCCATTTATATTATATCCACCATGAATTAATTTCCATGAACCATCTGCATTATCAATTTTCAAAGGTTTCCAGGGATAAGCGATTCCAAATCCATCTTTATCGTCCATGTCAAATCCTCTGTCAACTAGCTCTTGAGCTGTCATACCGAAAGGCCCGCTCATATAATTCTTAATAAATTCAATAAAACTCCCGAATAAAAGTGGTGTTATTTTACAGGGCAAAGGATGCTTTGTATCAACAGAAATCTCAGCATCTAACGTGTCTGAATATAGCTTATAAGAAAAAATAATTAATAAAATAATAACAATTTTTTTCATCATATATTCATTTTTGTTCTTGTTGTTGTTTCAATTTATAATAATCTTAATACATATTAAAATAAAATTATTAGTTTATTCCGGTGTTAATCAGTTTGTATCTTATTAATTCTCTTACCCAGCCCTTGTGGCTCTCGGTTTTTGAATGTCCTACGTTAGGATTTGTAGAAATTCTTACGGTGTAAGGGTCCGATATATATTCTACCAAACCTATATTATTACAGAATGAAAAATGCAGATATTTAAGTCTCAACCTGTCAACTTCCACCGGCTCCGGCCCGGGATTTTCAGGAAACCTGAAATTGAAATAAAGCCTCGTATCATATTTCAAAAAAAATTCTTTTGTATCAATTGTTCCTGTTTCTGTTGTGTATTTTCCGGTCCCATCGAATTGAGCATTGATTGTATTATGATAATTCGAACTGACTGTTGTGTCTTCAAATAAGAATTGATAATTATTATCCAGGGAATCGTAAACATGCCATTCTATATTGTTATTTTTCGTAAAATCAGCAATCCTGAACCATTGATGCCCGAATCCGGGTATATCTATGAAACTATCGTCAAATAACATGTATAAGCTTATGCTATCTTTTGAAATAAATAAAGTATCGGCAACCTGGCCATCCCTGTAATCAATCAGAATAAATCCATGCCTGCCATTTAAGTCTGTTTCTTCTTCAACATAAATTGAATCCAGCTTTTCAGTGCCGGGAATTTTTGTGGAATATATATCAGTTTCATAATAATTATAAATCCACCAGTTCCCCTTAGAAAGCGGGAAATAATCCGTTAGCTGTACCAGCTGTGTCGGCTGTTCGGAACATGAGGCAATTAATCCCAAAATACTCAGAACTGCCAATACAGACAATTTATATCCTATGTTTTTCATTTTTTATTTAAAGCAAATTTTAACCCTTAAAATTACTAAAATTTTTAAAATCTTAGTATCATAAACAAACACATTGCAGGTAAAATTTTAAAATAGCGTTTTTCTTTTATTGCTTTTTTTAATAATTTAACGATACTTATAACTGCTTAATAACTAAGGAGTATGCTATGAAACTGCTTTTCACGTTTATCATTACAATTTCTGTTTTGTTTTTATCATCATGTTCCTCGACTAAATTTGTCGAACTCGAGGATGTCCTTCATCCTGCTTCGATGACATTGCCTGCTGACGGAAGTACGCCCATTGCTCATGAAACACCTTCACCCGATGCACTAAGAACGGTTACTTTCAGGGAAATCGGTGAAAAAGGTTCTATCAAAAAAGGCGAGTCTGTCAATTTTGTTTACCAGAGAATGGACCCAAAAGGCACTTATCTAATGTGCTCATCAAACGACGAAGGTTATGATATAACTTTGATGAAGCTCGACCAGCCGCTCGATATTACGTTCACAAGACTTTGCCAGTCCTATATAGTTGCCACGCCACAATTGACAACGATTAATCTTGCTAAAGATGTAAGATTCGAACAAATTATCTGGACTCCACGTCCAGAAGGTACTTGGGAAGTCAGGCTCGGCAATACCGACAGGGGCTGTAAAGCCGGCTCTAACGAACGCCTGGAAAATCAAAGGACGGATGAATATAACAATAAACTAATGGAAACAAAAATGAAATAATTTTGAAGCCTTCTATTCTTGCAATAGCTCTTAATTTTAAGAATCGCTCATTTTTTCAAGGAGTGGGGAGGGATTTTTTGGAAAAAGACTTTTTCGAATTTCGTCTTTCGATATTCGTAATTGATTTCAAAGGGTGATTGTGATGATTTTTATTAATGTTTCAGATATTCATTACCATGGTAATGAAGATAATGCAAAAATTAAAAAAATATTACAGCATACCTTCGACCATATTTGCAATTTCAATACAGCAGGTTAATCCCGGTGATTCAATGCCGATTAAATTGACAAATCCCGGCAAACCTCTGCCGCTTTCCTCTTTTATAACGAAATCGCGGAACTCTCCGCCTTCGGTTTGAAGCTTAGGCCTTATTCCTGCCTGGTCGGGATAAATATCATCGTACCGAAGGTTTATCAGGTACTTTGAAGCGGCACTGTAAAAATCCTTATGCAGGTTAGCCGGAACGCGGTAATCCTGTCTCCTGTTTTTCAAATATAAAACATCAGGGCCAAGTTTTATCTCTCCGCTTAGTTCGACTGTGATATGAATACCGAGGTCCCGGACATTTTTATTCGGTACGGGGTATATAAGGTGGCTAACCAAATCCCTCTTCGAGGAGACAATCCTGAAATAATGCCCCCTGCAATAATGAAGCCTGTATCCCGCTTTTTCGACATCTATTCCAGCCATTTCGGCAACGGTATCCGAATCAAGCCCGGCGGCATTAATAATTGCCTCTGCCGATATGTGGCAGGGCATACCCGTTGGGTCCAGTATATCCAGTTCATACCCTCCGTTTATCTTAACTATGCCGTCGAGTGAATGTTTGTAAGCCATGTCACAGCCCTTTGAACGAGCATTCTCGGCAAAGCTTTCCATCAGCTTGTGCGAATCAATTATGCCCGTGTCTTTAGACCACAAAGCCGATGTGCATTTAACATTAGGTTCGTTCTGCCTGACCTTATCGAAAGGCAGTTTGATTATACCGATTACTCCGTTTTCGACAGACCTGTTATAAATTTTATCGAGTTCATCTTCTTCACTCTTATTGTCTGCGACAATATACTTGCCTATTCTTTTATGGGGAATATTTTTTGTCTCGCACCATTCATATAGGCTCCTGTTGCCCTTTATGCATAGACGGGCTTTGAGTGAGTCTTTTGGATAATACAGTCCTGCATGAATTACTTCGCTGTTCCTCGAGCTGATTTCCCAACCGAAAGATGAATGACGTTCGATAACGAGTACTGACTTCCCCTTGTCGGCAAGCTTAGAGGCACAAGCCAGCCCTATAACTCCGGCTCCAATTATTACAACATCATAATCCATATTAATATTCCACTTTGAATAATTCTAAAATTATGGATATTGCATGATTATAGCAATATTAAATTAATGCAGTGTGAAATTTCAATAAATAATTTTAAAAAAATTTAAAAATCAGGCTTATATATTTTAAAGCCATAAAAGTAATCGTCAAGCCGAGAATAACTTTAATAATT
>DAHXMP010000237.1 GCA_027371665.1 Bacteroidota bacterium
CTTTCGAGGGTGAATTGACGTATGGCTTCGAGAAAAGGCAATGATTCAATATCGCCGACAGTGCCGCCTATTTCTACAATTACAAAATCAAATTCACCTTCATATACTAAAATTCTTTTTTTGATTTCATCGGTTATATGCGGTATTACCTGAACAGTTTTTCCGAGGAAAAGTCCTCTCCTTTCTTTACGTATGACCTCAAAGTAAACCTGTCCGGTGGTCGTGTTATTTTTCTTGTTTAAAGATTGCCCGAGAAATCTTTCATAATGACCTAAATCCAGGTCTGTTTCGGCTCCATCATCGAGAACATAGACTTCACCATGCTGAAACGGATTCATTGTTCCGGGGTCAACATTGATATAAGGGTCTAATTTCATGATGGTGGTTCTGAATCCCCGCTGTTTTAATAACAATCCGATCGAAGCTGCTGCAATGCCCTTGCCGAGAGAGGAAAGTACGCCTCCCGTGATAAAAATGTACTTTGTCTGCTTCAATCTTTTACTTTTTGAAGACATAATTACCTTTCATTGACAGAACGGAAAATAAGATTTCCGTTTAATTTATAAAATTAAGACGAGTAAGTTCACGGGATTCCAAATTACCTAAAATACTTGAATGCACAAAGTATTTCTAAAATATTTTGAAATTTTTTTCTTAATTTATTTTATTTATAATTTTATTTATGTTTTTACCAGAATTTCTAATATTTAAATTGTTATGAAACACAATAGAAGAATTTTAGAGCTTAGAAAATTAATTCTTATTATTCTGATTCTTATTTCCGGTTTATCATTGAATGAATGCAGGGACTCTGAAGATATAAAAATGAATACAATTGTTTTTGAAAATCAGTTTGATGATTCCGATGAGATTAAAGAATTAGATGCATTAATAAAAAAATTCAAAGATGATTATGGGATAAATGTTGTATTATCCTATTATGATTCAAAGGAAGAACCCGAGAAATTGTTTTCCTTGCTTAGAAGTCAAAATCCACCTGACGTTATTGAATTTAACTCAAAGCTGCTGGCAAAAGCAATTGATGAAAGTGCATTAACTATACTTGATACCGCTGATTATGATTTAAAAAATTTTTATATTAATGGCTTGGAAGTTTGTACTGTAAATGGTAAATTTTACTGTTTACCCTGGCTGATTAATGTATATGCCTTATTTGTCAATCCTGATATTTTAAAAGAAAACGGAATACATAATTATTCGATTAATACTGTTAACGAACTGATTGATAATTGTGAAAGGATAGAAGAAGAAGGGAAGTATTACGGATGCGGTGCAGTGGCTTCTGATTGGAATAATTTATTTAAAGTATTATTGCCTTTTTTCTGGTTTTATGGAGGAGATTTAACAGGAACAAATGGAACAGTTTCTATTAATTCCTCAAATAATATTAAGGCTTTGTATAGTTATGTGATGCTTGCCCGTACCGGTTTAGCAGATACACAAAGGGAACTAGAATCACAGTTTTTGAATGGAAAATCAGCATATTGTTTCGCACCGCTGTCGTTTGGCTTCAGGATTAACAGTGAAAAGCCTGCTATTAATTATCTTATAACCGGTTTCCCCCAGGATAATAATAAAGGATTTATTTATTCAGATATTAATTGCCTGGCTATAAATTCACATTCAAAAAAATATCAGATATGTAAAAAATTTGTCAATTACCTTGTCCAATGGAAAAAAACCAAAGCATATGTCGAAAGTTTTATAAATCAAGGTTTGCCAGCTGTAAAAGTTCCCGATTTTAGCAATAGCCCTTTGTTAAAATTTTATAATGAACAGATTAATAAAGCCCGAACTTTTTCCTATCATCCTTATTTTTACAATATTGAAAAAATGACAGCCACAGATGTGGACAAAGTTGTTTATGCCGAGATATCGCCAGAAGAAGCATTAAACGATGCACAACAAAAAGTTTTGAATTTTATGAAAACTTTGAAAAAGAAATGATTTTTTAAGGGCAAAGTTCATTAACAGTGAAAATATTTATTCTCAATCGCAGTTAATGATTAATGGTGTAATTGATGCTTATCAGAAGGTAGTAACATAAAGCATAAATCAGAAAAAATTGCTTAATTTTGATTTTTTCCGAGTGCTATAAAAGATATGTAGTATTTAAGGAAAAAAGTAAAATTACAGTTCTAAAAGAAATTGACGAAATAATATAATTATAAAATAAAATATGATTAAAATAAATAAAATAGAGGATAAAGACTTTAATAGCCTTATTAATCAGAAACAGCTTTTTGGAAAAATACTTTATTATAATGTTTGGATTTTCATTTTAATATTGTTCTTGCTTATAAGCTGTAGTAGTGAAAAAAAGAGCCTGAATGATGACTTCAGGACTTTAATGAGAGAAGCGGACAGAGAAAGCGGTCACGTTGATACATCAAATATTTCCGATTTAGCTAAGGATTATGTTATCAGAGGTTCGAATCTCGAGCAGATGAATAAAAATGCTGAAGCAATTCTTGCTTATGAAGAAGCCTTGAAGTATGATAGTTCTGCTGTGATTTTAGGCAGAATATCACATAATTTTGTAAAATTGGGGGCATATAATCAGGCAATCGAGTTTGCCCTGAAGGCACTGCAAAAAGATTCACTATACGTGCCGGCTATGGAAACTTTATTCCAAGTGTACTCCAACCGTTTACGACTCGATGATGCTATTAAAATTTACACCCAAATAGTAAAACTCGAGCCAAGTTATGTCAGAAAACTCACTTTAGCAAGATTATATGAATTTAAAGATAAGAATAAGGCGATTGCAATATATGAGGAATTATTGAATGAAAGAGATAACGAAGAAGTTCTGAGAAGACTGGGAGAACTTTATAAACAAAATAAAGATTATGATAAATACCTCGATGTCTCTGAAAAGTTAAGTAAGGAAAATGGTTTGACACCTTCAATATTGAATTCATTAATGGAAGCATATTATTATAATAAAGAGTATAAAAGAGCTTTTGGAATGCTCGACAGTGCAGACAATGAAGAACTTGACGACGATTTAATAAACAGCTACCTCAATTATAGTGATTTATTGATGCAGGATTCAGGACAGATTGTAAAAAATTACATACCTGATTTTCTGAAAAGAATTGAAAAGCGATTTCATTTTAACTGGAAAATTCACTTTGTTGGTGCATTATTATCAGATAAAATAAATGATACAACATTAACTGAAAAATTTATAAATAATGCCCTTTCATATGCAGATACATCTCAAGATGTACCCTTACAGGCAGGATTATTTTATCTTAATAAGAAAATGTATAATAAGTCTTTGGTGATATTTAATAAATACAGGAAAATATATCCTGATAATTATTTTTTCCCGTTCTATGAAGGTTCAGTTTATCTTGAAATTGACAGCACACGAAAAGCAGTTGAGCCTTTAATAAAAGCTACTGAAATAGGGGGAGAAAATGTATTGGTTTTCGGGCAGCTTGGGTTGGCTTATGACAGGTTAGGTGAATATGAGAAATGTGATTCGATATACGAAAAAGGCTTAGCTATTAATCCTGAAGATGCTTTGCTGAATAACAATTATGCATATTCATTATCGGAAAGGGGTATCGAACTTGAAAGAGCCCTGAAGATGTCGGCACTGTCTCTTGAAGCAGATAGCAGTAATTCTTCATACCTGGATACTTATGGCTGGATTAAATACAAGATGGGCGATTATCAACAGGCATTAGCATATATTGAAAAAGCTATTGAAGCAGGACAGCCGAGCGCGGAAGTATATGAACATCTTGGAGATATATATATGAAAATGAATAAAAAAACGGATGCTAATAAAGCGTATCAAAAGTCGCTGGATTTGAAACCATGTGATGAGGATGTTGTAAGGAAATTGACAGAAAGCAAATAATAATATAAACTGAGGTATTAATGTTTGTAATTATCGGGATTGTAATTGTATTCGGTGCCTTGTTGTTAGGATATATCCTGGCAGGAGGCAATATAGGAGCTTTGTTGCAGATAAGCGAGTTTATAATTATAGGAGGAGCTGCTTTGGGTTCGCTTATAATTGCTAATTCTATGACAACAATAAAGAAAATAATAGCGGGAATAATGCAGACCCTCAAAGGGCCTAAAGTTAATAAACAAGCTTATATTGAATTACTGCAATTGTTATATGAAGTTTTCCAATTTGCCAAAAGAGAAGGATTAATAGCATTAGAATCACATGTCGAGAATCCGGAATCGAGTTCAATACTATCAAAATATCCTTCATTTCTTGAAAATCATCACGGGGTCGAATTTTTGTGCGATACTTTAAAGGTTGTGCTTAGCGGAGGAGTTCCGGCTCATGATTTGGAGGAATTGATGGATATTGATATGGAAGCACACCATACAGAAGAAGCAATACCACCTGCGGCACTTAGTACAATGGCAGATGCTTTTCCGGGGCTTGGTATAGTTGCCGCAGTTCTTGGTGTGGTTGTTACTATGCAGTCTATTTCTGCTGGAGCTGAGACTGTTGGACATCATGTTGCTGCTGCTCTTGTCGGTACATTTCTCGGTGTTTTATTATCATACGGATTGGTTGGTCCTATTGCAAGAAATATGGACAACATTGTACAGAAAGAATCACGATATATTGCAGCCATTAAAGCAGCATTGTTATCCTTTGCCAAAGGAGCACCCGCTTCAGTTGCTATAGAGTATGGAAGAAGAGCAATAGACCCTGAAAACAGGCCATCATTTAAGGATACAGAAGATGCTATTAAACAAACTAAGGGAAGATAATAATACAAATAAATTTAAAAAAAATTTTGATGGATTTTAATAAGTAATTATGTTAGAATATTTTTATCATAAATGATTTATTTAATGTAAGGTTTTATTATGGCCGCCGAACAAAAACAACATAAAGAAGAACCGATAATTATTAAAAAGAAAAAAGGTCATGATGGCCATGGTGCGCATGGCGGTGCATGGAAGGTCGCATATGCCGACTTTGTTACAGCAATGATGGCATTTTTTATTGTTATGTGGATTTTAGGCCAGAGTGAGAAAATCAAGGAATCAGTATCTGCTTATTTTAAAGACCCCGGTGCTTTCAATTTTATTACCGGTAAAAGAGCTATACCGGTTGATTTGAAATTACAACCAATGGATAAAGGGGAAGGTAAAAACGATTCAGGTAAAAAAAGCAATTTTGTATTTTGGTTTGATAATAACGCTAAGGATTCGCTTGGTGAAAAAATAAAACAAAAAGCTGTCGAAGATAGTATAAATGCGGCTAAAAGAGTTGAAAACATGAAAAATAATTTTGAAAAATTTATAAACGAACAAGAATCCATTAAACCTGAACTTAAAGATATATTGTCTTCAATTAAAATCGAAATGACAAAGGAAGGATTGAGAATAGAACTCATTGAATCTTCCGAATCTATGTTTTTTGAAGTGGGTAGTGCTGTTTTGAAACCCAAAGCTAAAGAGTTGTTGATAAAGCTTGCACAGGAAATTGGCAAATTACCAAATCAGGTTGACATTGAGGGGCACACCGATAGCAGGAAGTATAGCGGGAAAGCAGTGTATTCAAATTGGGAACTTTCATCGGATAGAGCCAATTCTGCCCGGAGAGTTTTGGAGTCAGACGGCCTGTGGGAAGGCCAGATAGACAAAGTAACAGGATTTGCCGATAGAAAACTTAGAAATACAGCTAATCCTTTTGATATTACAAACAGGAGAGTCAGCATACTGGTAAGGCAATTGACAGCAAAGGATTTTATCCAATCTGAAACTCAGGCTAATAAATAAGTAAAAAATTTAACTGCTTTCAATGTTTAAAATTGTTAATTATTGAATTATAAAAAAAAAAAATGGAACAATCAATTTCGATATTGATAATTATTGAAGATAAAACTTTATTGCTGTATTTAAAGACTTTTATAGCAAAGAATTATCCTGAATGCATTATATTTACAAGTGAGGAAGGATGGGATGCCTGGGATAAGATAATAAACAATAAGCCTTCAATTGTTATTGCAGATATAAATGTAACCGGACTTAACGGTATTCAAATCTGTAAAAAATTGAAAGAAGTCAGGGAACTAAGAAATACTTATTTTGTAATATTAACTTCAATAATTGAAAAATCACAAAGAAACCTTGCATTACAAGAGGGTGCAGATGATTTTATTATCAAACCATTTGTCGAAGAAGAGCTAAAAACAAAATTAAATTCTGGTTTTAGAATTTGTAATTTGCAACATAGATTAAAAGATGAGAGTTCTCTTTTAACAGACTTAGCGGAACAACTGCTTTTGGATATCAACGATATGGTTACTATATCCATGAAATTTTGCCAATCAAGAATTCCATCATCGGTTGATATGCTTAGAAATGTTGCTGATGCTTCAAAATGGATAGCTGCTAACTTCGGAGATTTGGAAGAGGACGAAATACATGATATTGAGATAGCTGCCCTGCTTTCATATACCGGCAAAATGTTTCTTCCGGATAATCTTCTTAAGACACAAGTTCTTATAGACGGAATTCCATCGAATAATTTAATGTACCAGGTTCCTGTTTTTGCTCATGAGATTTTATCAGGTGCAAGAATCCTGAACCAGGTCGCTAAAATCTTGTATCACGTTTATGAAAACTTTGACGGCACTGGTATTCCCGAACATATAAAATCATGGCAAATTCCGCTGGGTTCGAGAATAATAAGAGTTGCTGTTGATTATGAGGAACTGAGAACTTTTAAAAAACTCCCACCCAGAACAATTATCGAAAAATTTCAATTAGAATCCAAAAAGCTTTATGACCACCGTGCAGTGATTTTGATGGAACAATTTCTTGCTTCAAGAGGAAGTATGGATTCATCAATCAAAGAAAGGTCAATTACACTGGATGAGATGCTATCGGGTATGTTGCTTTCACGGGACCTTTATACAAATTCCGGAGTTAAAATTGTTTCTTCAGGAATGGTATTAAATCAATCTATGATTGATAAAATAATTGCACATAATACCTCAGATCCGATTTTAGGCGTTATTTTTATTCAAGAATAATCGCGAAAAACAATTATCACCAATCATATCCAAGCGAAAATAGCCATACCGGCTGGGACCAGGCATAGTATACATTCTTCCATGCTATATCTATTTTTAATGGCAGCCCAAATAATATTGTCCTGATTCCTAATCCGGTACTCATGAGTAAATCATTAGGTTTAGTTGTTCCGTCAACATCCGTGTAAGTAGATTTAAATGAGTTAACAGAACCGTCCCATGCTCCTCCCATATCGAAGAAAAATGCACCTTGAACACCTTGTAAAAGAATAGGAAGCGGCCCTGCAAGTAATGCTCTGAACAAAGGAAATCTAAATTCAGCATTAGTCAGGAAATATTGTGTGCCTGTCCTTTCTGCTATTGCAAATCCTCTTAACGGCATTGGGAAGTTCATAAATGCATAATCTTCAGGTTGTGTGAAAGGCATATAACTTTGTGAACCGTTTCCATAAAAAGTTGCATTTATCCAATTTTCAGTTCCACCGAGGAAGAAATGTAAAGGATTTGGTCCAAAGCTCTTCCCTCCTGATACCCGTAATGCAAGGCTCATATAAGTGAATAACGGTATATATTGTCTTACATCCCCTGTTATATTTAAAAATCCCACAGTATTGTTTGAAAACTTTGGAGAACCTTTGAAATCCAGGAAATACCTGCTTCCCAAATGCGGACCGAACTGGCTCCATAAAGCATTATCATGTACATATTTGACCTCCGGGACAAATAAAGTGTGATATATTTCATTAACACCCGGATAATCAATATTCTCCCTGTTTGCATTCATCCATGTGATTCCTGCTTCTATTCTGTTAAAAAGGTCAAGAGGGTATGAAGCATTAACTGCGGCTCCATAACTTCTGAATCTGTACCATGTATACATATCGCTCGACTGATCATATAGCAAAGAATATCCTGCACCATGAAATGCTATAAACGTGTAATCTATTATTTGAGGAAGGTAAGCATATTGTACCATAAATGAGCTATTCTTAATATCTGTTAGAAGGTTTGCCTGAACATATATCTGATGGTCACCGAGTACATCGCTGAAAAGCATTTGGGCTATTCCCTGCCAACCGAAATATGTGCTGTAACCGGGATTACCCATGACCAAATCGGTTGAAAATTTAATTTTATAATCATGAACGACGAATTGCTGGTCCTCGATAGCCGAATCGCTTAAATTATCTGAATAATTTTGAACAGGTTCTGTTGTAATTGCATTTGGATTAGGTTTGACAAGCTGCTGATGAGAAAAATCCACATTGAAGTTGCCATAGCCTTCAAGTTTTTCAGGAGTGGAAGATGAATCGGATTCAATTGTTTTTGTAATGGACCTTTTGATTTTATCCTGTGATAACAATTCATCTCTGAATTTTGTTAATGGAAGTGTATCTATTCCAAGATTTTTATCAAAAGGAAATCTAATCATAAAAATATCATATCCGCCACCGGTTTGAGACGAAAACAGCAACTTGTTACCATCTGGAGATAATGATAGCTGTGAAATTCCTGATAATGAATTGGTCTTCGGTTTGATTGCATCATTAATGAGATTCATTTCATAAATATTGCCGATTCCATTTTCATCCGAAACAAATAACAATTTAGAACCGTCCGATGATACTGCTATTGAAGTTTTATTAAACTGTGGACTATCTGTAATCCTGGTTATTTTTCTTGTGTTTATATCAATTGAATAGATATCCGATTTATCAAAATTATATTTCCAAATAAAAAAATTGTCGTGATTATAATTGGTGCTCGTATAATCTCCACGGTCTGAAACGAAATAGATTTTTTTTGAGTCATGAGACCATACTGGTATTTTATCTGAAAAAACATCGTTTGTAATGTTTTCTATATGTTTTGTTTTGAAGCTATACAGATATATATCTGTCTCTTCATCAGCACTGCCGATAAAAGCAAGATATTGTCCATCTGGAGACCAGTTAACAGAACTAATTGATTTGATACCGAATTTTAATTTATCATAATCTCCGTTTTGGGCATTAACCAGATAAATAGCATCTTCACCTCCTGATTTGGCAGAAATTGCAAGCATAGTACCCTGCGGATTCCAGGAAATACCCGGTGTCAGTAAATTTAGTTCTTCAAAATCCTGCTGCCTAAGGCTTGTTATCAATTCATGCCTTTCACTTTTTTTCTCAAGGTCTTTTGTATAGATCCCGAAAACACCGGCATCATCTGAAATATAAGCCATTTTTGAACCATCAGGGGAGATAGCAGGGGATGAATTCCAAAAATTATATTCTTTTCTGTGGTTTGTTATCCTTGTTGAAAAATCTTCAGCAGATTGATATTTTGCTAAGTCGGGCCAATAATATTTTTTCATTTCTTTTATCCATTGGTCCGAGAAATCATCCAATGACATATTGAAGGTGCTTTTGAAAGCGGCATTTACATTTCCTTGTATCCTTAACCGGTTAATCAAATCACTGATTTTTTCTTTGCCGTATTTTTGTTCAATATACCAGTAAAAAGCCTGGCCGCCACGATATGCCATGTATCCGTCAAGGTCATTTAATCCAGTCAGGTACTCACTTAAAGATATATCTCGCATGTACATATCTGTTTGTATATCATAACCTCCCTGGCTCAGGTATTCTGCTAAACCCTCGTTCATCCATATCGGGATTTGATTCAGATTTCCTGTTGATATAGCTGTTTGTATCGTGCCCCCGAAAAACATATCATTCAAAACAGCATGAACGAGTTCATGATGGATGACATGCCTGAAAAGCTCCCATTCACCCTGGTAGGGGACAACAACCCTGTTCTTAAATAGTTCGGTTACTCCACCCACGCCTTCAGGCAAATATGAACCAATAACATTTGTTTGTTCAAACTCATTATGAGAATCATAAATAATAAGCGGTACTCTTTTGTTAATTTTGTATTTAAGAAATGTTTGAATCTTTATTAAAGCTTTTTCTGCTTCAACTGCCGCGAAATGTGCTAAGTATTCGGAGTTGTCGTAAAAATAAATATCAAAATGTTTTGTTTCAATATATTTCCAGTTAAAAGTCTGATATTGTACTTTATTAATTCCGAATTGAGCAAAGCATAGTTTTGAACTTATGAGAACTAAAGAAATAATTGTAAAAAATAATTGTTTAAAATGACATTTCATCGGCACACCGTTTTTTCATATTTGTTATTAAATAATACATTTGACTGACAAATAAAACAAAAAGTTTATTTGTATAATAACTTTATTTATAACATTATTTTTTAATGTGAAAAAAATTAATGAAAATGACGGGTGAAATGGTAAAAAGTTTTTTGAAATGATAAAGATAATCAAAAAGCCCCATCAATTTGACCTGGGGCTTTCCGTTATTGTTCCTGCATTTCTTTTAGCATAGTTTTGTATCCCTTTTTATCAAGGGTTTTCAAAGCTTTAGCCGTTGCTTTAATTGTTACGAATTTCTTTTCTTCGGCTACCCAAATTTTTTTCTTTTGGAGATTCGGCATGAATCTACGCCTTGTCTTATTGTTTGCATGTGATACATTATTCCCGCTCAATGCACTTTTACCTGTTAATTCACAACGCTGTGACATCTAAAGTCCTTATAATAAAAAATTAATTTTGAATTTTAAAGAATACAAAGATAAATATATTTTTTTTAACATGCAAAGGATTTATATTAATAAAGGCAATAATCAACAAGTAATTACGTTGAAATTGAATTAACAATTGATAAGAAATAAGTTTATTTATATATGAGTAAGGAAAAAGTTCTTGTCGGCATGTCCGGTGGAGTAGATTCTTCGGTTGCTGCCGTACTTTTATTGGAAAAGGGCTATGATGTTGCCGGTTTGACAATTACTCCTTTTAAAATAGATAGTGATTGCAGAATTAATACTAGGGACAGAAGCTGTTGTTCTTTTCAAAGCGTTATTGATGCCAATGATGTATGTAAAATTCTGGGTATCGAGCACTACCTTGTCGATATGACTGAAGCATTCAGGAAAAACATAGTTGAGAATTTTGTGAACGAATATTTAAGCGGCAGAACGCCAAATCCCTGCATTAAATGCAATCCTTCGATAAAATGGGGAGGGATGCTCGAAAAAGCTGACTCTATTGGTGCTAAGTATGTTGCATCGGGTCATTATGCTAAAGTTAATTATAATCCGGATTCCGGGAGATATTATCTGTCAAAAGGTTTTGATAAAAGTAAAGACCAATCTTATTTCCTTTGGAAAATGTCACAGGAACAACTATCGAGAACTCTTTTCCCGTTGGAAAATCTTGTTAAAAATCATACACGCGAACTTGCATTGAGATTTAATCTTCCTGTTCACAGCAAACCTGAGTCACAGGAAATATGTTTTATACCTGATAATAATTATAGGAATTTTCTAAAGAAATGGCTCGATTCCCATGGGAAGGAGATTGATGAAGGAAACATAGTCATGAATGGAACTGTTCTCGGAAAACATGACGGTTACCCATATTATACAATTGGACAAAGGAAAGGATTAGGAGTTTCCCATAAAGAGTCGCTATACGTCAAAGATATTGACCCAGCAACGAATACAATTGAAGTAGGAACTGAAACGGAATTGAGCAGAAATCGCTTGTCTGCTTCAGATTTAAACATTATGAAATACGATGTCCTGGATGAAACGAAAACATACAAGGTAAAAATAAGATATAGGGATAGTGGCTCTGATGCTTATTGTAAGATTCTTGATAATGGTCAAATCATCATAGATTTTCTTGCCGATAAAAGAGCTATCACACCGGGACAATCAGTTGTTATCTATGAAGGGGATGATTTGGTAGGAGGCGGTATTATAAATGGCTAGAATAAAAATTTATTAACAAACATTAACCGGGATTCGTACCATCCTGATTTACAAGTTTTCTATATTCATCCAACATTATCCCAACATTTCTTTTCCATGAGTATTCTTTTATAATGTAATTCCGTGCAGATTTTCCGGAATGCCTCGCCAAATCAGGATTTTGAGTTAGCCTGATAATATTATCTGTAAATTCATCTTTATTGTTTGAAACATACAAACCCTGTTCACTCCCCGCATTTATTCCTTCGGCAGCAACAGGGCTGGCTACAACCGGTAATTTCATTGCCATTGCCTCGAGTATCTTTATCCTAATGCCGCCGCCAACGAATAAAGGTGCTATATAAACAGCCGCTTTATTCAGGTATGGCTGAACTCTATCAACATATCCTAATACATCAACTGAAGAGTCCTTGTAATTTTTAAGCCATGCCGGCATAAATTTTCCAATCAATTTTAATCTGATATTTTTATTTTTTTTCTTTAAGACAGGTAAGACATCGGATAAAAACCATTTTACGGCGTCAACATTATGAATCCAATTGAATACAGTAGCCAATATAATCTCATTAGAATTTCTGACAATATTATCATCCGGCTCCCATTCCTCCGGAACAACTCCGGCACTTGCTACAACGACTTTTGCACCGGGTGCCAGGTCTATTGCTCTTTGCTTATCTTGTTCGGTGATTGCAAAGCAAATGTCCATTTGCCTGTAAATATCTTGTTCGGCTTTTCTAAGCAGTACAGCCTGTTTTGAAACATATATTCGTTTAGGACTGAATTTATTGAGTGTTTTCGCATAACGTTCCCATATGAGCCATTCTATATTATGCAGTCTTAATCCGGCTGGTATCTTCTGATAATTTTTGACAAATAAAGCAAGCCCTGCCATACAACTATGGTCGGAGTGGACAACATCAAATTTATTATTTCTTAATAATTCGGAAAGTTCAGTTCGGATTTTATTTCCATTATGTTTCCTGATATATACAGATTCTTTATTAATTATTGACGATATAATTCGGGGTAAAGAATTTTTTGTCGAATGTCTGATTAATTTAATTTCTGCTAAGCTTCTCCCTTCTTCGATTGCTTCTTCAGATACTGCATTAATCCCATCATCATAAAAGCAGAAGAATGTTACTTCGGCATCCTGATTTGAAAATTCTCTCAATATGTTGGCTATCCCAATTTTCCCTCCATCGTCTGTGGGAAAGGGATATCGTGGAGCCAACTGCAGGATTTTTAGCTTTTTTTCCATACTTTATTGAGAAATTTTTGCGTAAAAAATCTCATCTGAACCTTAAATATACCTGCACCAAGAGTTATATCCTTAAGTTTGCTTTTTGGTACCACATTTCTTTCATTTCTTATTGTGGATATTGTTACAGCCATCATTCCCAGCATGCCTTCGATTATTGATAAAACCGGTAATTTCTGACTTATCGCATGTAGGATTTGAAAGTAAAATATCATCGTCGTTCTCCCCCATGCCCTGAAGAATGGAAAGTACCGCCAGTTGTATCTTATGAATTGCTTTGAAATCATTATCCACCGATTTGGATTATACCTGTCTTGCTTCGATGCATAATGCAAAGTCCTGATATTAGGAAAATAACTGATATTAAAACCGGCTACTATTGCCCTTGTGCAAAAATCCAATTCCTCGAATCCGAATTCCCAGAATCCCCCGATTCTATCGAACACCTTCCTCTTAATCGCCGCCCCCGAACCTGGAAAGAAATGTGCCTTGAAACCGTTAGGGGGAATGTTTGTTTTATCAATCTCGATTGGATACCAATCCCAAGCCCAGCCACCTTTTCTGACTTCAATATCTTCGGTAGCAATTATATCTATGTCGGGATTTTTTGCAAATATTTCAAGTACATCTTCAAAAGCGTGTTCGCTCTCGGGATGTGAATCGCTGTCAGTTCTCCAAATTATTTCACCAGAAGACATTTCAATACCGATGTTAATTGACCTTATATCAAAATTATCGGGGAGCCACATATATTGCATCCGGGGATAGTCGTATTTCATCATTTCACGTGTACCGTCATCAGAAGCATTGTCTATTACTATTACCTCTTTGTCAGGGTGTGTCTGTCTTAAAAATCCTTCTATAGTTACTTTGAGGTCATCTTTTCTGTTTCGTGTAACTATTATAACACTTATTTTCATTTACAGTTTTTTGTTTTCTGAAATTTTAATAAATTATTTTTTCAAATTTAAGCAAGTTCAAATATATTGATTTTTTAATTAACGACAGGCTCATATCATTTTGTGTTATTGGTAATTTGGTATACTTATTTTGTCATTCTGAGTTTATCGAAGAATCTAGAGTGGGTATTGGTGTAATTACCATGAGATTCTTCACTTCGTTTAGAATGGCATGTTTTCAAATTTAGCAATTCCCATTTTGTTATATTAATTTCCTTTGGATAAAAAAAAGAAGATTTATGATGTTAAGAAATAATGACATGTACAGAAGCTTTAAGCCATCACTAAAGAAACCGATTATTCCTGCCATTGTGCTGTTTTGCGTTGTGGCAATCGGTTCGGCCGGTTATTATTTAATATGGGAAAAACAAGGTGCATCAATAATTGATGCTATTTACATGACAGTTATTACTATCTCTACAGTCGGCTATCTTGAAGTTCACCCTTTGGATGAGTGGGGTAGGGTTTTCACTATGTTTATTGCAGTGGCGGGTATTGGCAGTTTATTTTACCTGCTTAGCGTTGTAATGGAGAATTTATTTATAATTCAACTTCAAAATTATGGAGCAAAGAAGAAAATGCTTAAAAAAGTAGAAAATTTAAAAAATCATATTATAGTTGTCGGGTTTGGAAGAGTAGGGCAGCTTTCATCGATGGAACTCGAAAAAAACAATGAAGATTTCGTTGTTATTGATGAAAGCTTTCCTGAAAAAATTTCGAGCTCAAAATCGGGAAATTATATCCTTCTGAAAGGGAAAGCCGACGATGACGAAGTTTTATTGAGTGCCGGCATAACAAAAGCAAGAGGTATGATTGTTACTACTCCCGATGCTGCTACAACGGTTTTTGTCGTTCTCAGTTCAAAAGTATTAAATCCCGGAATATTTATCGTAGCGAGAGCAGAAGATGATGCTGTTGCGGATAAACTTAAAAGAGCGGGTGCCGACAGAATTGTTAATCCTTATTCGATTAGCGGCCAAAGGCTGGCAAATTTATTAATCAATCCCAATGTTGTGGATTTTCTGGATACAAGCTTCGGCGTCGGTGAGAACAATCTTAAAATTGAAAGTATAAAACTGTCTGAATATTCAGGCTTTGATAACATGTCATTGAGCGAACTTAACCTCAGGCAGAAATACGGAGCAACGATTATTGCTGTTTTAAGAGAACAGGATACTTTTATGAATCCTGCAGGTGATTTTAAATTATTTAAAAATGACCAGCTTGTTATCCTCGGTACCAAAGGCCAGCTAAAAAATATTGAAAGCAAAATTATCGAAAAAAGTTAAAATATTTCATTCATTATTGTACAGGTAATCCGGCCTGTAAAAGCCCAAATAACGGGCATATTCCAGATGTTTTTGAAATTCATCAT
>DAHXMP010000378.1 GCA_027371665.1 Bacteroidota bacterium
GAAAAATAAATAGTCTTTAAGATTTTTTATTCTGCCTCTGATTCTGATGTTCAGAAGGAGTATGACGGCTGTATCTATACATCAAAATTACTCTGTGAGAGGAAATTTATTTATATTTGCAAAATTATATATTTTATAAAAACGGAGAATTAATGATTATACTTGTTTGTATTTCACGTGTTCCCGACACGGCTACGAGAGTAATTGTGGGGCAGGAAGGCAAAACAATTGACACGCAGGGAGTAAAGTACGTAATGAACCCCTATGATGAATTCGGACTCGAAGAAGGATTGAGGCTGAAAGAGAAGAACGGCGGCATGGTAACGGCAATCACAGTAGGCCCCGAAGCGTCAACGGATGTATTAAGAACGGCTCTTGCCATGGGTGCCGATAAGGCAGTGCTTATCAAATCGGAAGGCACACACGATTCATGGTTCGTTGGGAAAAACATAGCAAAATATACCAAAGAAATTAATCCGGACCTGATTCTCCTTGGTAGACAGAGCGTTGATTATGACTCGTTCCAGATGCCATCATTGCTGGGAGAACTGCTCGGTATGCCTTCGATTTCAGTCGTATCCAAATTGGAAATTACAGACGGAAAAGTTAAGGCAGAAAGAGACATCGAAGGCGGAAAGGAAATCGTCGAAACAACACTGCCCTGCCTGATAAGCTGTCAGAAAGGAATCAATGAACCGCGATATCCAAAGCTTCCCGATATAATGAAAGCAAAATCAAAACCCATTGATATGAGGGAACCTGTCATGACTGAACCTATGATTACAGTTCTCGATATGTCACTGCCTCTTAAATCGAGAGTCGGAAAAATTCTCGGCGATACCGAAGCAGATGTTGATGAATTGGTAAGGCTCCTCCATGAGGAAGCAAAGATAATCTAAATAAGAATTTTCAATATTTAATTTTTAATTTTCAATTGTGGTTAGATTTTTTATTATGAGAACAACGGAGAAAAATTTTTATGAATAAAATACTTGTATTTCTTGAAGGAAAAGACAGCACTTTAAAAAGAACATCTTATGAAACTATTTCCGCAGCACGTGATTTGGCGGCGAAATTAAACATACCATATACAGGAGTGATTATAAACGGTTCGGAAGAACAGATAAAATCCGCGGGAGATTATGGACTGGCTGATGTAATAAATGCCAGACACGCATTGCTTGAAAAGTACTCTTCAACTGCTGCCGCGGCAGTCGTTCACCAGGCTGCAAAAGCAGAAAACGCCGATATTTTATTGTTCTCATCTAATGCTAAGGGGTACGAGCTTGCACCGAGAGTTGCTGCTAAATCAGAAGCAGGATATATCGCCGACTGTGTCGGATTGGATATTCAGGACGGGAGTATCATAGCTAAGAAGCCTGTTTACGCGGGTAAAGCTCAAATCAGGGTAAAAGCAAATACAAATGTACGGGTGTTTTCATTAAGGCCGAATGTGTTCACTGCCACAAAGACTGAAAACCCTGCAACTGTAAATATAAAGGAATTTGAGCCTGTACTAACCGGTGCCGATGCTAAAGTAGCCGTTACATCCCTGATTAAGAACGAAGGTAAGCTCGATGTTCTCGAGGCTGATATCGTAGTTTCCGGGGGACGAGGAATTAAAGGGCCGGAAAACTATAACCTGATTGAATCGCTTGCATCTCTGCTCGGAGGAGCTGTCGGAGCATCGAGGGCTGTCGTTGATGCAGGCTGGCGGCCACAGAGCGAACAAGTGGGACAAACCGGCAAAACTGTATCCCCTACCATGTACATAGCATGCGGTATATCAGGAGCCGTACAGCATCTTGCAGGAATGTCAACATCGAAGACAATCGTTGCAATTAACAAGGATAAAGATGCACCGATTTTCAAAGTCTGCGACTATGGTATTGTCGGTGACCTGTTCCAGATTCTACCGATGCTGACTGATAAAATAGGTAAGGTTTAAGGAAATAAAGACAGATAATAGAAGATAGTTAATAGATAATA
>DAHXMP010000385.1 GCA_027371665.1 Bacteroidota bacterium
AATTATCGGCTTAATAATTGTTATTTTAACTTTTATTACAAGGATTGCGGTTGCACCATCTCAAAACGGCTACTCATCGTATGATTCAGGAAATTTCATTCTTGCAACTCACTCATTTTCTATTCAGGATGACAAGCCTCATCTTCCGGGATATTATTTATTTGTCGTAATACTGAAATACACGAATCTTATTATCCATAATTTTTATTATTCAATGCTGTTTCTCTCGGTCTTATTCACATCAATTGCATCCGTGCTGATTTTTTTGCTCCTGGACAAATATTTTGAAAAACTTGAAGCAATTTTATTAACATTAATAATTATTTTTAATCCCCTTGTATGGTTTTACAGTTCATCAACCGAGATTTATGCATTCGATTTGTTTTTTTCTGCTCTTGTATTTTATATCGGATTGCAAAAAAACGGGATGTACATATTACCCCTATTAATTGCTTTGGGAACTGGTGTCAGGCAGACAACAGGTCTCTTGTTGCTCCCATTGTGTTTCTATTTTTTTTACCGTAAGCTAAAAGAAAAAGATATTGACTGGCTTTTGCTTGGCACATCAATTGTGCCGAGCCTGCTTGCTTTTGCAATTTGGTTTGTTCCTATGACAAACAGCATAGGAGGGGTCCATAAATATATCGAATATAGCACATCGAACAGTCCTATACCACAAGGTCTGATAACAAAAGGATTATGGGGTTTTGCAAGAAATCTTGCCGGAATGTTCTCTTATGGTTTTTTTGGCTTAATCCCATCCATAATTTCATTAATCATTCTTTTATTTTATAAAATTTTCAGGAAGAAAAATCAAAATGTCATTCCCACAGAAGAAGGTATCCCGGTTATGATGAAACCCGGCATGAAAATTAATTCTCAAATGTCAATTCTCAAATATCAGTTACTTTACTGGCTTGTACCACCGATTCTTTTTTTCATGGTTATTCATTATGCAAAAGGATATTTATTGCTTGTATTTCCTTTCATATTTGTTATTCCGGCATATCTTATAATAAAAAAAATATTAAATATAAAATCTTTGATTTTGATTTTAATTATTCAAATATTAGTGTTTCTTTTTTACCCTTACTATTATCCCAGTTACGAGGATAACAGTAATTATGACTACAGGAAACTTTCAAAGTTGGAAACATCGTTAAATAGATTTGTTTCTTATTACGGGATGAGTTATTCTCATCTTAAACGGCTCGGAAGATTTTATAAAGAAATTGATACCTTATTGAACGACAAAAATTTTCCTGTTTCAAAAAGGGCTTATATTTTTGTTGACCCCTCAGTCGTGCCTAACCATAGAATTTTGCAGATTATTTATCCCGACAGAACTTTTTTAAAGCTTAATCAGACAGAACCGGACAGTTATGTTAAATTCAGCGGAACAAATTTTTATTATCGTGATGATTTCGAATCAATACTTGGTGTATCAGTGATACTAACGTCTAACTCATATTATAACCGTTTTCTTAGAAATTTTTCCGGGACAAGCCTATCAACAAAGAATTTTACGATTTTCATTCCGACAAATAAAAATATTGGTGAAATAGCAGGTCAATACATGAAGTTCTTTAATCGGGTTGGCTATTGATAATATTCAATTGTGCCCCATAATTGTTTAAAATATTTTTATTTCTCCTTCATGTAGGCAATAGTTTTTGGCAGATGAACAAGTTTGAAGGATTTTGATATTCCATGCAGTGATTCGTATGTTCCGAGAAACATATATCCCCCCTTATTTAAAACATCATAAAGGTAGGACACTACTTTTTGCCTTGAAATATTATCGAAATATGTAAGAACGTTTGAACAAAAAACAATATCGCATGTTTTAAGAGATTTCATAACATCGGAATTTAACAAATCAATAGATGTGAATTTTACTAATTTTTTTATTTCATCTTTAAGAACAAAGTAGTCATCTTTCCTTTCAAAATATTTTACAAGCAGTTCAGTGGGTAGGTTAACAACTGAACTTTCATTGTAAATACCTTTGCGGGCAGATGACAGTGACTTTTCGTTTTTATCGCTTGCGAGTATCTGGAATTTTATACTCGGATATTCATTACTGAATTTTTCATTTATGGTTATGGCAATAGAATATGCTTCTTCACCTGTTGCTGCGGCAGCACTCCAGATTCTGAAATATTGATTTGCCTCTTCTGCTTTTCTTTCAACAATTTCAGGGACAATTATTTTTTCAAATGCAATTAATTGGTCTTCATCCCTAAAAAACCGGTTTTGGTCAGCAAGAATAACATCTAAAATATCAATCAATTCATCCCTGTAAGAAGGTGATTTGAAAACATCTATGTATTCCGGGAATGTTTTCAGATTTTTTGTCTTGATTTTTTTTTCTATCATATCTTCAAGGGCTTTTTTCCCGATTTCAGGCAGATAAATACCTGAAAAATCATAAACAATTTTTCTCAATTCGATAAAATCCGCATTGCTCATTGCGAACTTATCGTTGTTCTGATTGTCCTTATCTTTTTGCGTTACATCTTTATTGAACTTAAATGCAAATAATTTTGATTCCATAAAATTGCAGCTTTTTTTATATTACATTTTTTCAAATCAATCTAATAGAAAAAATTAATCTTTGCCAGAATAAGTATGCAATACTTAAATATCATGAAATACTTGTTTTTTTAGGTAATGCTCTTCCCTGATATATTTATACTCAATTGCTCTATTCTATATCTCAATTTAGCTCTGGAAATACCTAATAGTTTTGCGGCTTTTATCTGGTTTCCGTTTGTTATGTTAAGAGTTTGAATTATCAAATCTCTCATAACGCTTCCCATAGTAACGCCCCCTTTGGCAATCTGAAGATAATGCTGCCCATCACTTAGTTCAGCAAGTGTTCTTTGGGATGTACCTGTTTGAGTTGTGCCGGGCCTTAAAAAACTAAGGGATTCTTTTGTTATCAGTTCATTGTTTTCGAGAAGGATTACTCGTTCGATAGCATTTTTTAATTCCCTGATATTTCCCTTCCACTGGTAATTTTGAAGAACCTCAACGGCTTCGGGTGCGAATCCTTTTACATTCTTATTAAACTTTTTGCTAAACTCTTTTATAAATGCACCGGCGAGGTTCATAATATCGCCTCCTCTTTCTCTTAAGGGATTGAGATATACCCTTGCAACATTCAACCTGTAAAACAAATCCTCCCTGAATTTTCCTTCTTCCACTAATTTTTCCAGTTCTTTATTTGTCGAAGCTATAACCCTTACGTCAACTGCAACTTCTTTTAAGCCTCCCAGCCTGTAAAACTTTTTCTCCTCGAGTACCCTAAGTAATTTCACCTGAAGTTCTATACTCATTTCGGCAATTTCATCGAGAAGTATAGTTCCTCTTTGAGCTTGTTCGAATTTCCCGGGTCTGATTTTTTCAGTAGCACCTGTAAAAGCACCCCTCTCATAACCAAAAAGCTCATTTTCAGCAAGCTCTCTTGGAATAGCCCCGCAATTAAGAGTAACAAACGGTCCCTTTGCACGGTCAGAATTATCATGAATAAATTTTGCTATTAATTCTTTGCCGGTTCCTGATTCACCTAATATC
>DAHXMP010000390.1 GCA_027371665.1 Bacteroidota bacterium
TTATTTAAAAATAACTAACTCTTTCATCCGACTTAAAAAGAAATTTATATATGAAATAACCGGGAAATGATTATGAAAATTTTGAAAATAACCGCCATTACATTTTCGGTAGCTTTTGTATTTATTTTTATTCAAAGCTGCAGCCAAATTAAACAAATAACGCAAAATTTAATGAACCTTAATAGGCTCCAGTTCAAACTTGAAAATGTAAGCAATTTCAGGCTAGCCGGAATTGATATCGCCAGTAAGCGTAACGTTAATGATTTGTCCATTATGGAAGGATTGAAGCTGACACAGGCTTTCGCGACTAAAAGCTTCCCTGCCGATTTCACGCTAAACGTCGCCGCAAAAAATCCCAATGACGGAAATGCCGGCTCCCAGCAAACTATGGCCACTTTGAAAAGCCTCGATTGGACTATGTATATTGACGATGTCAGGACAATTGATGGGAACATAAATCATTCGATTGATATACCGGGAACAGGTCAGACATCAATAATACCGTTAGGAGTATCCCTCGATTTATACAAATTTCTCGGCAGCCAGGGTTATGAAAAAGTCATCAATCTCGCTATGAACCTCGGCGGGCTTGGCGGTAGCCCCTCCCGGCTGAAACTCGATGCACAGCCCACTGTTGAAACACCGTTGGGACCGATAACATATCCCGGAAGAATAACGATTGTTGACAAAGAGTTCAGATGATTCTTCGTTTTGTCTTAGACAAAGAATCAATCGGATATCTAATAATGATTCATCGTTCATAATTAGTAATTATATTGCATTTGCCGTAAGATTTTCGTAATTTTAAAGGCAGCATAAAAATACTTTCATTAACTTATGCGTTTTCTTTATTGAGAATTGCAACATATTTGAAATATAATTAAGATGTATGAGTAATAGCAGGAGTTTACCGCTTTATTCATGTACATTTTGGGGAGAATGTGAATTATTAATTCAGTAATGGCTAAAAGAAAATTAGCTTTGGTGCTTCTTGTATTTTTGCTGGCAATGAGTTTTTCATTGTCTCAGATTGTTGACCTGCCTTATGACTACGGCTCAGCCATCTATTCACGCGGCAAGGAGTATTATAACGATGGCTTGCTCAGAAAAGCTGAAGAAGATGTAATTATTGTGATTAATAATTATAAGGACAGCCCTTCGGAAGACCGTGCTGAACTTCTTTACGCACAAACAGATTTCAGCAGCGGCAACTATAAGCTTGCCGATGCACGTCTCGAAAGATTCATCAACGACAGGAAAAATTCTCCTTTAATAGCTCAGGCAGCTATTCTGAGAGCTTATTTCGCCTTCGACATCAAAAATTACGACAAAGCCGCAAAACTTTTCGATGAATCCAAACAAATAGCCGAAAATGAAGCCGAAGTACGTAAAGACAATTATTACGGAAAATATGCTGAATATTCATTATACTGGTGTGCCACTGCCCTTTCACAACAGGGCAAATACCAGGATGCCGAACCGGTTTATACGGAATGTTTCCAGAAATACCCGAAAGAAAAATATGCCGACGATGCCCTTTACTCACTCGGTTTAATTGCTGAAACCAATATGAAGTATGACCTCGCTTCCAATTATTACAATACTATTGTAAAAAAATATCCATTTTCCAATACCTTTATCGCCGCAAGAATCAGGGAGGCAAATAACAAACTGCTTATGAGGGATGCCGCTTCTTCAGTGATTATAATTGAAAATGCCGAAAACAGGCTGGGTCATATCAGGGATAAAGATTCCATTGGCTTACTTTACGAAAAGCAGGATTTTTCAAACCTTGCAGCTGAGGATTTGCAATATCTAAGAGTTGAGGCTTACAATTTATCCGGTAATTTTAATGAGGCTGTGAACGTTGCCAAAGGATTCCTTGAAACTTTTTCACAATCCCGCTTAACGAACTATGTCAGGCTCGGTGCGGGATGGGCTTTGCTTAATCTTAACCTGGACAGCGAAGCTATCGGTTATTACGATGCAATCATTAATGATTCCACCGAAAAACAATCAACCCTCAAAGCTACGGCTTTGCTTTACAAGCTCGTTGCACAAAAGCGCAGCGGTGATATTACCGGGGCTAAAAGAGGCCTGCTGGAACTCTCGGTTAAGACAGATTACCCTTATATGGCTCAAATTCTTATCGAACTCGGGCAGATATATTATGAAGACGGCGATTATGAATCCGCCCAGAACGTTCTCGAAAGAGCCGAGCGCGAGGCAACTGATGCAGTTGCTTCAGTAAGAACACATCTTCTTCTCGGTGCCACTTATATCGAATTAAATATGTGGACTAAGGCAGTTATCGAATACAGGGATGCACTCGAGATAGCAATGAAAAGTTCGCCTGTTTTCATGCCTAACCGTGACTGGTATATAGCCGAAGCAAGGCTTAAAGAAGGCATTTCTTTAATCAAAAGCCACAAAAACGGCGAAGCTATTCCCATCCTTAACGCTTTTATCGCTGAAAGTAAAAACGATTCACGTATGGATGAAGCCGCTTTTTGGCTAGCTGAAGGTTATTACAGGATTGACCTCCTGAGAAATGCCGCAGCTACCTATGAAAGCATGCTCGAAAAATATCCGACAAGCAAAAGGCGCGAAGAAGCCTTGTACGGAGAAGGATGGTCTTATTTCCGCCTTAAAAGATTTGAGAAATCATCCGAAATTTTCGATGAATTGATTAAGGAATTTCCAAACACTAAATTCGGGCTTGAAGTGCTTTCGAGGCAGGGTGACGGTTATTACATCACGAAGAACTTTAGTCTTGCCGTCAAATCATATCAAAAAGCCGCAGAGATGTACCCCAACACCGAAGACGGTCAATACTGTGCATACCAGGTATGCCATGCTTTATACCGCGAAGGACAATTAGAAGATGCTATAACAAACCTGATAAACTTCGTCAGAAAATACCCCTCATCGCCTTATGCTCCCTATTCCCTTTATCTTAACGGATGGATAAGGTTTCAACAGCAGAGATATTCAGAAGCAATCGATAATTTTAAATATCTTATCCAGGCATATCCGCAGACAGGACTCGTTGTAAGGGCAAATTATGCAATCGGGGACGCATACTATAATATGGGAAACTACGATGCCGCTTTATCTGCTTATAAAGTAGTCGTTGAATCTTATCCAAGTAGTCCGCTTGCACCGGAAGCAATGAAAAGTATGCAATACTGCCTGATGGCATTAGGTAAAACCGATGAGGCTCTAAAGCTGGCAGATTCATTCATTCAGGCAAACCCTACATCGCCTTTTGCGGAAGAGTTCAGGTTCAAAAAAGCTGAAATGTTCTATACAGGCAAACAATACGGCGATGCTATAACAGAATATCAGAATTTTATAAAAAACCATCCCGGAAGCGAGCGTGATGCCGAAGCATTGTACTGGATGGGAAAGAGCTATGTTAATATGGGTGACTTTCCAAAAGCCGAGCAAGCTTATGACGAAGTTTGCATAAAATATCCCAAAAGCGATTTTGCACCAACTGCTATGCTCGAGCATGGTTTATTGAAAAAGCAATTAAACCAGGTAAGCCGGGCAGATTCGATATTCAGGTCTCTGCAAAAGGAATACCCGGACCACGATGCTGCAGCACAGGCGGGATTTGAAAGGGCTGTAATCAGGATTGCTATCGGTGATACGGTGAAAGCTATGCAGATTTTTTCGCAAATTGCAGATAAGTTCAGGGGGTCTGAATATGGCGACCAGAGTCGTTATCAAATAGCAATGAATTTCCGCCAGAAGGGAATGAGCGATTCGGCAAAAGCCCAGTTTGAAATTCTTGCATCTAACCTCGATAATCCGATGCTTGCCGCTGAAGCTGAATTTCGAATCGGCGAGCTCTGGATGGCTGATAAAAACTTCGAAAAGGCCGCTGAGGCATTCTCTCTTGTCAGGGACAGGTTTTCAGGACAGGAAGACTGGTTTACCAAATCACTGCTCGACCTCGGGGAATGTTACGAGCAGATGAACAACAACGACAGTGCCGCCGAAGTATATCAGTCAATAATTTCACTCAGGGGTGATGATGATTACGGTAAAACTGCGAAAAGCAGGCTTAAAAGGCTAAGGTAGTGAATTTTTATGGAAAGAAGCTTTCTTAAAAATTTTATGGAAAAAATTAAATACATTATTTTATTTTCACTGGTATTCTCTTTACCCGTTTTTATTGCTTATTCTCAGGACAACGGTACAAAAGAAAGCGGGACAAAAGAAAACAACTCTAAGCCGCTCGAACTCCCGAATTTCATCATTCAGGGCAGGGAACAGCTCAACGTACGAACCGGCATTAAGCAATCCCCTGAAAAGCCCGGCACTCTCACAAAAAAAGAACTCGATTCGTTAAATTCTCTCGAGAAAAGGCTGTCGCTTTTACTTCCTACTGAACCTCTTCCTTCGCGAATCCTGAATGACAAATTTAATAAGGGATATATAAGGGCTGACTTCGGAAGATTCACGACTGCAACTGCCGAAGCAGGTTATGAATTTAAGGCAGGAGAATATGAAATCTTCGGCAAAGCCGGCGGAGATTATAGTTCCGGCCATATTGACAACTCTGGATATGACAAAATATTTCTTGATTTAAATGCTGATTATACCGCCGATGAAAAGTACTGGATTTTTGGCGGCAGTAAAACAAGAACAGGCATATCCTTCAAAAAAAATGATTATAAATTATATTCTGTTCCGAATCCTGCTCAGAGAAACACTATGAATTTAGGATTAAATGTTAATACCGAAGGCAACTATGAAGGATTTGCTTTTAATACCGGTGCTGGTTTTAATACACTCCAGCTTTCACAAAATTCATCTAATGCATTCGATAATTCAATAAATGGATATCTTTCTGTTACTAATCTTTCCAGTGATTACGAAATTGGAGGTGATTTATCGGTTGACCTGCATTCTGTCAGTGGAAACGGAGTTCATTTCATTCAGGCTGATGCATTCGGTACATATATTCATGAAGACCTTACCTTAAAACTTAAAGGCGGATTCCAGGCGGCACACAGTTCCGGGGGAATCCAGAGAGCAGGTTTGCTGGTTGAAGGTAATTTGGATTTGAGGCTAAGCGAACTTTTCTCTTTAAGGGGAAATGCTGTAATCGGCCTGGAAAACAATAGCCTGAATGATATATTCATTCAAAATCCCTATTTATACTCATACACAGATGTTGATTTTTCGTACAATCTGCCTGATGCGGGCATAAGCCTGTTCTATTATCCTGATGAGGATTTAGCTGTTTCCGTCGGTGCGGATTTCGGCTTGATACAAAGGGCTCCGGGTTTTATTGATACAACTGGCGGCACATTTGCAATAGATTATGAAAATGTTACAAAATTAGAAACTTTCGCAGAAATGTCATATAAATTTACAGGCAGCGATTTAATTACTGCAAATCTTGCATTGGAACAGGCTAAGCACGAAAGCAATAAATTTGAACCTTACAGCATTCCATTAAAAATTCTTTTGAACTATCATAAGAAATGGCTCGAAAAACTTGGCACGCAATTTGGAATTTATTACATTGGTCAAAGATATACGGATTTAAATAATCTGAATACTTTACCTGGTTATATTGATTTGAGAATAAGAGCCGATTATTCGGTTAACGATATGTTTTTGGTGTATTGTAACCTTGAAAATTTATTTAATCAGGAAATTTATATATGGAACGGTTACAAAGAAAGAGGCGTTTTTATTTCTGCTGGAGTTTTATTAAAATTCTGAGGTAAAAGATAATGCCGGAGAATAATGAAGATAATTTACGACAGGAAGAAAACACAGGATTTCAGCCTGGTGCTCCCGATGATGAAACTTTTCTTCTGAACGATAAGGATGAATATCCGGGTGAATTACCCGAGTTCGAGCAGTCCGCTGATACAAAAAATCAGGACTCAAAAAAACCTTCTCCAAGGGAGTATAAAGGAGAAATCTACGAAGCAGAACAAATTGTACCCCCTAAAGAAGGTACAGTTTGGGACCTTTTCGACGGCAGCCAGCCAGGTGAAACTCAGGAAGCGGGGAAAACAGCAGAAAGCCCCCTGCCGCCCCTGCCTGATTATGTAGAAAAAGAAGAAGAACCGGATACCTTACCCCCCCGCCAGCCAATGGAATTGGAAAAAGATGAGACTGAAATCATTCCAAAAAATGAGGAAGAGGAAGTGACAGAAGTACAGCCCCACCCGGAAAAAGCCGAATCAGAACCTGAAGAACAATTGAGTTTCGAACCGGAAAAAAATTTAAGCACCGAAATCGAAGAAATCCCAGAGCCGGAAGAATCAGTAAAATTGGATGATGAACTTGCGGCTTTAATAAAAAGCGACCTCGAAAAATCAAAAACCAAAGAACAGGCTCAGGAATCAGGCTCCGGTGGAGAAGCTATGGAAGCCAATGAAGTTACAGATGAAGAAGTACAGGCTAAGCTCGAACAATTCATGCCGGTTGAAGAAAAAGAACAAACGGAAGAAATTGACCTGATGAAAATCGGTTTGGGTGAGGCAACTACTGATGCCAAAGCAAAAGAAAATCCCTCTGAAAAGCCACAAGAATCTCTCCCTGAAACAAAAGAAGAAAAGAAGGAAAGAAAACCGATTATTATTCCCTGGCGTAATATCGGTATATCTGCTGCCGCCGCAGTACTTTTGATTGCTATTGGCATCGGCGGGTATTCATTATGGTATAATCTCTTAATGTCTCACAAACAGGTTAAGCCTACGGTTATTATAACCGAAAAAAAATCTTACAAAGTCAAAGAACAAACAAAAGAAAAACCCAAACCGCTTGTTCCCGATACTTCTGTAGTTGCAAAAAAGGCGGATACTGCAATGCCAAAACTGCCTAATGAAACTAAACCTGCTAATAAAGACGAAACAGGCACTGCTATTGCCGCATATGACTTAGCCAAGAAAAAAACAACTGTAAAGAAAAAACTCCCTGTTAAACAAGTAAAGCAAAAAGAAATAAAGCAGAAAAACGTTCAAAAGCCTGTTTTTGCTTCAAAGGAAATGAAGAAGGAGCCTGTTGTTCCCCGCACTAAAACAGTTGAGAAACCGTTAATTGACAAAAATATGGTATATACCGTACAAGTATATACATCGCCTTCGAGAGACGATGCGGAAGATTGGCTGAGGATATTGAAAAGTAAAAACATAAAAGACGGATTTATCTCAACCCAAAAAATTAGAGACAAAATTTGGTTTAGGGTTAGATTCGGATTATTCGGGACGAGAGAGGAAGCACAGGCTTCTGCAATGAAATTAGGATTTGACCAGGTTTGGATTGACAGGGTGAGATAAAGGGAGATGTGCCATGTACGTTCCACTTAGAGATGAAAGTAAACCGATATTTATAAAAATACCTTGGGATAAATACACTGCAAGGGGCTTTGCCATTGCATTAATAATTATTGCCCTGCTTATGCTGCTCTTACCTATATTCAGGATAAAAACTCCTTATGTAGCCAAATATGAAATTAAC
Organism: Bacteroidota bacterium; assembly: GCA_027371665.1. GTDB lineage: Bacteria > Bacteroidota > Ignavibacteria > Kapaibacteriales > UBA2268 > DAHXMP01. The sequence goes on from DAHXMP010000390.1 coordinate 7,495, forward strand.
AAAGTACCTATTGAATACCTCAACTTCGGCAATGGCGACGGCACAGGAATGAGTAAAGGCAACCTGACCGAAGAGGGAGAGAAATTCAAAGGGAAAAAACCCGGTTCTGACCTTGAAGATGCGACAATAGCTGCTAAGAAAAACACAACAAGAGTAAAAATGTCCGACGATGTTGACAACGCCACTAAATTTGTCCCTGTTAAACAGTTAGCTTCAAATGAAAAGAATAAGAATCAAAAAGAAGGAACTGCAGTTAATAACGTCGGCTCGCCCGAAGGAAGCGATTTAGGGACCGGGTTAGGCGAAAAAGGCTTCGGTGCAGGTTCAGGACTGGGACTCGGAGATATTGAATGGGGCGGAGGAGGAAACAGGATTGTCCTTCATAAAAAACTTCCGAAATATCCCCCCGGAGTCAATACAGGTGCAAGAATCAGGATTTTATTCACAGTCAGCAGGGATGGTTCTGTTATAAACATGGTACCCCTGCAGAAAGGTGACCCGGTTCTCGAAAAAGCGGCTATGGATGCACTCCGTGAATGGAGGTTCAATCCTTTGAATGTTGATAAGGAAATGACCGGAATTATTACATTCACTTTCAAGTTAAGCTGATGATAATTTTAATAATGATAGATTAAAAATGTCAGTTTGAGCGGAGTCGAAGACTGAACATTTGTTTCTGGCACTCATTTCGACTATGCTCAATGTGGCACTTTTTATGAAGAAGTTATAGACAAAATTTTAAGATAAAATCAAATGCCGACAATTGGAATAATAATAATAGCTGTAATTGTTGTAATTATACTTCTCTCAATACTTAAGAGATTTATAAAGTTTGCAATTTCACTTGCAATTCTGACAATTCTTGTAATTGTAATATTGAAACTATTACACTTAATGTAGCTCGATTGTGAATATATTCTTTAAAGAAAACAGGGGCACAGATATTGTGCCCCCATAAATATTATTCGACTATAAGTTTTCCTGTATAAAATTGACCCCCTGCCTGCAATTTGTATATATACATCCCGAAATTGACTTTGTTGCCTGACATATCCGAGCAGTTCCATACGGCAACTCTTCTTCCCCCGTCCTGATATTCATCTACAAGAGTAGTTATCTCATTTCCCAATAAATCAAATATTCCGAGATTCACATGCGAAGGAGTTCCGAGCTCATACAATATTGTTGTACTTGTACTGAACGGATTCGGATAACAGCTTACTGAACCGTTTATTATGTTATCATTTTCACTGACAGCCTGGGGTGTTGAATAAGATGAAAAAAGAATTTCAAAATCGTCTATCAGGGCTTCAGTGAAAGCGGCAAGGTAATCCTGGAACAACTGATAAGAATGAGCAACAAATCTGAATTGAACTTTATTCGTAGGAGTAATATAATCATTTAAAAAATACAAAGATTTCAACCATCCGTTTGTTGATTCAAATGATGTATCAATATTTGCCCAGGTTAAACCTCCGTCATTTGAAACATCAAAAGCGAGAGAAGACCTCACATCAAATGAAGGTATTGTTATGATGGGAATATCTGTAAACCATTTATAAAATTTAATTGACGGTTTATTAACCTTAGATAAATCATAAAGTTTCGATAATA